>JBEIQK010001051.1:0-1888 GCA_040376505.1 Alphaproteobacteria bacterium
GTCAGGGCGGCGCCGGCGGCGGTTGGGGCGGCGGCGGGGGCGGCGGCACCGGCGTGGTCGGCTACCGCAACATCGGTGGGGGCGGCGACGCCGGCTACGCCGTGCGGGTGCTGTCGGGCTCTCTCTCCTGGGTCGGGGGCTACACCACCGCCCAGGTCAAGGGCCTGGCGCAGTAGGGGGCCCCGCCCGGCCCTCCACCAGCTCCACCACCTCGGCGAAGAAGGGCAGCAGGTCGCGCTCGTCGTGGGTGACCAGCGCGAGGGTGAGGTTGTGGCGCGCCAGCCAGCCAGCGAGGTCGCGGGCCAGGGCCTCCCGGCGAGGGCGGTCGAGGGCGGCGAAGGGCTCGTCGAGCAGGAGCAGGCGGGGCCGGCAGAGCAGGGCCCTGCCGAGGGCGACCCGTTGGCGTTCGCCGCCGCTCAGGTGCCGCGGGGCGCGATCGAGCGGGGCGCCCAGGCCCAGCATCGCGACGGCCTCCTCGAAGAGGGGGTTGGGGCCGGCGTAGGCGAGGTTCTCTCGCACCGAGAGGTGGGGAAAGAGCGCGCCCTCCTGGGGCACCCAGCCGACCCGGCGCAGCCAGGGGGGCCGCGGCGTCGGGCCCTGCCAGTCCTCGCCAAAGACGCGGAGCGTGCCGCGGGCGCCGGGCACGAGGCCGGCGAGGATGCGCAGCAGGGTGGTCTTTCCGCCCCCGGAGGGGCCCACCACGCCGAGCACGGGGGCCCGAACCTCCAGGCGGGCAACCAGGCGGCCACGGCCCATCGGCGCGTGCAGGTCGGCGCAGAGCCAGGGCTCATCCATCGTCGAGGCCGAGGCGGCGTCGCTGGGCGCGCTGCAGCGCCTCAAAGCCCAGCAGCGAGCCCAGGGCGAGGAGCAGGCTGGCGCCGAGCAGCCAGCGCAGGGTCTCCTCGCCGTCGGGGGCGTCGAGCGCGCTGTAGACGGCCAGCGCGATGGTTCGGGTGCGGCCCTCGATGTTGCCGGCCAGCACGGCGGTGGCGCCGAATTCGCCGAGACCGCGGCCAACGGCCAGCACGGCGCCAGCGGCGAGGCCGGGCAGGGCGAGCGGCAGGGTGATGCGCCAGAAGGTGCGCCGGGGCGGCGTGCCCAGGGTCAGGCTGACCTCTTCGAGGCGGGGGTCGACGGCCTCGAAGGCGCCGCGAATTGCAGATACAAAGAGCGGGAAGCCGACGACGGCGGCGGCCAGCACGGCGCCGGTGAGGTGAAAGGGGACGGGGAGACCCAGGGCCGCCAGCGCGGCGCCGAGCGGGGACTGACGGCCGAGCAGGCGCAGGAGCAGCAGGCCGGTGACGACGGGGGGCAGCACCAGGGGGGCCATCAGCAGGGTCGACAGGGCGGCCCGCCCGCGAAAGCGGCCGCGGGCCAGGAGCCAGGCGCAGGCGGTGGCGGCGGGGAGGGCCAGCAGCGTGCTGCCGAGCCCCACGAGGAGCGAGAGGCGGACGGCGGCGAGGGGGTCAAGCGACATCGGCGGCGGGCCTATCTGTCCTCCCCCGCGGGGGAAAGGGCGAGCCTCGCGGGCCGATGGAGAGGGGATTAGCGAAGGAGCTGAGGAAGTGCCCCATGTCGACGACCGACGATCTCGATGCGCTGCTGGCCGAGCTGAACCCTCCAGACGGCAAGCAGAAGGCGACCGACAATCTCGATGCGCTGCTGGCCGAGCTGAGCGCGCCTGCGGCGAAGCCTGCGCCGGCGCCGGCCGATGACCTCGATGCGCTGCTGGCCGAATTGAGCGCGCCTGCGGCGAAGCCTGCGCCGGCCGATGACCTCGACGCGCTGCTGGCCGAGCTGAGCGCGCCTGCGGCCAAGCCTGCGGCGAAGCCCGCGCCGGCCGAGGACCACGACGCGCTGCAGGCCGAGCTCAGCCCGCCAGCGGCGA
>JBEIQK010001021.1:0-1996 GCA_040376505.1 Alphaproteobacteria bacterium
AAATGCCAGGGCCTCTACGGCGCTGATCTGCAAGGAGGGCGGCTCATCCTCGGGGGTGTCCACCGAGATGGGCTGCCCAGAGAACGACTGGAGCTCGGCCTTGAGCGCCTCGGCCTCGGCCAGGGAGAGCGCCGACAGCGTGCCCTCCATCGGCGACTCGCCGGCCGTCTCCACCCGCACCTCGACGAGCCCGGCCATCCGGTGAAAGAGGTTCTGGACGATGTTGACGTTCTGGATGCGCGCCGGATCGAGCACCCGGGCGGTTCGACTGAAGAGCCCCGAGCGCAGCTCCAGCTTGCCTTCGTGAATGCGGTAGCGCAGCGTGGCGAAGTGGGTGACCGTGCGGGCGAGGCTCGAGCTGAAGAACATCACCAGCAGGATCAGGTTGAACAGATCGTCGGCCCGCCGGTTGCTGCCGAGAAAGAGCGCCAGCAGCAGCGGCCAGGAGGCCCGGGCGGTTCGCCAGGTGGTCGGCAGCAGGTTGACCGCGAGGCTGGCCGGGTGGAGGCCCCGCCAGGGCGTCTCAGACTCCATCGTCGCCCCCGCGGCGGGAGAGCTCGTCGCGCAGGGCTTCGGCGGTGGCCTCGGCGAGGCCGGCGATGCTGCCGTCGGCGCTCATGCCAGCGGCGGTGTAGACCTGCAGGCGGGCGAGGCCGAAGAGGCGCTCCATCGGCCCCTGACGGGTGTCCACATGCTGGATGCGGGTGAGGGGCACGCTGCTCCACTGGCGAAAGAGCACGCCGGACTGAACGAGGAGGTCGTGCTCGCGCACCTCGTAGCGCAGGGCCCGGTAGGCGAGGCTCGGCCAGACCGTGATCAAAAAGACATGGTGCAGCAGCAGCAGGCTGGCGACGCCGACGCCGGCGGGCACCGCCACATAGCGGCCCGCCAGAAAGCCAAGCAGGGCCGCCGAGGGGATCCCCGCGGTGAACAGACGAACCAGGGCCTGCAGGCGCCACAGCGTGACGGCGCGCGGATCAACGGAGAGCTCGGGGACAGCGAGAGACATGGGGCTCCCAACACATGGGCAGTGGCGGCGGCGGGGACTATCCGGCCGGCAGGGCGCTGGGGTCGGCGGGCTCCCCGGTCCAGGCCAGGGTGCCCTCCACCGAGAGCGAGAGGCTCACCGCGGAGAGCGCGGCGGAGAGCGCGATGTCATCGAGGCCAACGTAGCGAAAGCTGGAGTCTGCGCCGGTGTCCCAGCCGTTCGAGGACCGCACCTCGGCGCCGCCGCCCCAGGCGTCGGCCTCCAGGGCGGCGCTGCTGGCCTCCACCCACAGGCTCTCGCCCAGGAGCAGCATCGCCCAGTCGTCGTCGGGGTCGGGGCTGCAGAGCAGGCTGAAGCCAAAGCGGGCCCCCTGCCGGTCCAGGGTGGCCGGGCAGCGCAGGTCAAAGCTGTAGGGGTCGCCTTCATAGATGGCGGTGGCCCGCAGGCGCAGCTCGCCGGCGAAGCGACCGTCGCCGTCGATGCGGCCGTCGCAGTTGTCATCCACGCCGTTCCAGGCGGCCTCGTCGGCGTCGGGGTGGATGGCGGCGCGGGTGTCGTCGCAATCGACGTCTTCGGCGTAGCCGTCGCTGTCGCGATCCTGGGTGGGGGTCTCCCCGCCGATGTCGCCGGTGTCGTCGTCGGGAGCGGCGCTGTCGCCGTCGGCGCCCTGCTTTTCGCGGGGGGCCTCGGCGCAGGCAAGCAGGAGGAGGAGGGCGGTCCACATGCGCCCATCCTAGCCACCGGCGAGGGGTTAGCGAAGCGCCGGAGGTGAAAGATGCCGGGGATCGACCCTTCGCGGACCTTCCTGCCGGTGCGCTGCGCGGTGCTGACCGTCTCCGACTCGCGCGGCCTCGCTGAGGATCGCTCGGGGCCGGTGCTGGTCGATCGCCTGCGCGCCGCCGGCCACGAGCTGGCCGATCGCGCCGTGGTCCCCGATGAGGTCGCGGCCATCCAAGCCGTGGTGCGGCGCTGGATCGCCGACCCGGCGATCGACGTGGTGCTCTCCAC
>JBEIQK010000219.1:0-8834 GCA_040376505.1 Alphaproteobacteria bacterium
GGCCGGCCCGGTCGCCAAGACGGGCACAGGTGATCGCAAAGCACCAGTCTGTAAAGACCTGCGCCATGGCCTGTCCAGCCGCCGCGTCGCCGCTGCGCCACTGCTTGTGCAGGCTTTGGATGTTGTTGGTGGCGTCGTCCGCCATGAAGAGACCTTCCTCCGGTGCGCACCGGCTGCCCGGCTTCGGTCGCTCATCTTAGGGGCTGCGAGGGACCGAAGCAAGGGAGCCGCTCAGGACCAGCGGGCTCTGACCGAGGTCAACACCCCGTCGGGAACCCAGATGTAGCGGGCATCCAAGCGCAAGGGGCCCGCACCTTCGCGCAGCAGCAGCTTGACGGCAGCGGTGCCATCGGGATCCGGGCTGACCTCGGCCTCCGAGAAGTCGATGAAGCGCACCAGCTTGGGCGCCAGGGCCTTGTAGATCGACTCTTTCAAGGAGAACCGCAACAGAACAGAGGTCCAACGCCGGGACTCGGGCAAAGCGTCGACATCGGCGCGCTCGTTTTCGGTGAGCACATGCGAGGCGACCGTCATCCGGCTGGGTTGAATGGTCTCCAGATCCACCCCCAGGGTGTCCTGCTCCACCCGCGAGGCCATCGCCACCGCGAGGTGGCGCTTGTGGCTGATCGACATGCCCACACCCACGGGCAGGATCGGCGCGCCATGCGGATCAGAGAGCAAGGGGCCCACATCACGCCCCAGAGACTGGATGGCCGCCCGCGCCGCGATGCGCCCGCCCACAAAGCTCATCTTGCGGTGACCGCGCAGCTCCTGGGCGTAGGCCGCCTCGGCCGGGTGCAGGCGGGTAAGGTAGGCGTCGGTGTCTTCCACGCGCTCCGGCAACGCGACCCCGATGAGGATGCCGTGGGGGAGCGCGTCGCGGTAGACGATCTGGAATGGAGAGGCCGAGAAGGGGCTCACGCGAACCCTCGTGGTTGCCCCTGGTAACGAACCCGCTCCCCGGGGGCCAACCGCGCCGACGTGGTCGGCGATGTGTCGAAGCTGTGTCGGAGGCGGTTCGCCGCGTGCCGACCGGCGCCGCCCGCGGTGCCCCGTGCTACAGAGGGGAGACTTCGGTGGCATGAGCCCGCCCCGTGGAGGGTCAGGCTGTCGATCATGGCCGCCTCGGGGCCGTGAAAGCCGGGTCTGGGAGTCGGGTGCTCGAGATGAACGCTCTGCACACTCTGATCGCCACCGCAGCGCTGGTCGGGCTCCTGATGGGAGAGGCCCGCGCGGGCGACGTCAACACGGCCGAACACGACCGCGTGGCCGACG
This sequence comes from Alphaproteobacteria bacterium, assembly GCA_040376505.1. Classification (GTDB taxonomy): domain Bacteria; phylum Myxococcota_A; class UBA796; order UBA796; family UBA2385; genus JBEIQK01. The sequence continues at coordinate 1,276 of JBEIQK010000219.1, forward strand.
AGATGGATCGCCTCGCCCAGCGCCAGATCTGGGCCGGGGTGGAGCGCAAGTACCGCGAGCTGGAGCGCCTCGGCATCCCGCTCACCGAGAAGGAGCACCTGCAAGGCGCCTACGCCGCCCGCGAGTTGGGCGACGTCTACGCGGTCTACCAACGCCTCAAGAAGGCGGCCCAGCTCAACGGCACCAAAGAGACCGTCAACTGGCTTTGGGACATCGACAACCACTACGGCCAGGTCGAGCTGCTCAGCGTGCCCGCCCGCAGCACGGTGCTCGAACCCACCGAGATGCCCTTTGATCCCAATCAGCGCCGCGCCGTAGAGACCGCGATCTCGGTCTCCAAGGACGACGGCGTCTTCGTCGGCATGTTGCCCCGGGGTGAATACACCTTTGGCGGGCAGCGTTTCAGCGTGGAGCCTGGCATCTCCGTGCGCATCGAGGTCTCCCACCGCATGCGTCGGCAGGGGATCATCGACCCCGTCATCGTGTACCGCGAGCTGCCAGGTGCCATCGTTGGAACGCCTCCGGCGGCGCCGGAGCCCCCCTCGCCTGACCCTGCCCCAACAACCCCGGACACGGAACAGCCGCAATGATCCCACTCCTCCTCTCGCTCGCCCTGGGTACCGCTGAGGCCAAAGATGGCCCCTTCATGTGGGGCGCGGGCGGCGGCCTCTACACGCTGGGCTTTCCGCCGGCCTTTCCGCTGCTCTACCCGGGTGACACCAACTTCCAGGCCACCGACAAGGTGCGCGGCGACATCGGCCTCAACCTGCGCGGCATGGCCTACCTCAACAAGCAGTGGCGCGGCGCGGCCCGTGTCTCGCTGGGTCGGGGCGTGGGCGATGCGGGCAACGGCTTTGGCTCACGCGCCTTCAACCTGGAGGTCGACAAGATCTTCCTGAGCGAGAACGGTGCCAGTGCCTTTGTCGGCGGCGGCGTCGGAATCACCCGCCTCGGCTTTGAGCCCGACGACCAGGGCGGCGCCGAGCTGCTGGTCAACGCCTACCAGGCCCGCGCCCAGGTCGGCGCCTACTACCGGATTCAGGAGCAGCACGCCGTCGAGCTCGCCCTCTTCGGCCTCGCCCCCATCCCCTACATGCAGACCTTCACCTCCTCGTCGGGCGCCGAGTCCCAGGTGCGCTTTGGCGCCTACCTCCCCGTCATCGGCGTGGAGGCCAACTACTACTTCGGCGACTTCCGCCCACCCAAGGACGGCAAGGACAACAAGAAGGGCAAGAAGAACAAGAAGAACAAGTAGCCCCCGCGGCTCCGCGCCCCCAAGGCCCTTCGCCTTGGGGGCGCGTCGCGTTTGGGCTCAGTAGGCTCGCGCGAAGATCGCCATGTGGGTGGCCGGCCGACCGCTGTAGAAGCAGGTCTGGCCCGCCGCCTCCTCCTGCCCGTCGATCGGGAAGCACCGCACGGTGGCCCGCGTCTCGGTCTTGATCGTCGCCTCGTTGTCGGCGTCGTCGCACCAGGGCACCAGGAAGAAGCCCCCGTCGCCGATCCGCTCCTGCAACTCGGCGTAGCGGGAGATGCGGTAGGTGCGGCTGGCGCGCAAGGCCTCGGCCCGCGCGTAGAGCTCGGCGTGGATGCCGTCGAGCACCTCCTGTACGCGGGCGCGGAAGGCCGCGGCGTCGTCGCCCACGGGCAGGGCGAACTTGGCCCCGCCGATGCGGCGGGCGCAAAAGACCGCGTCATTGGCCATGTCGCGGGGGCCGATCTCCATGCGCAGCGGCACGCCGCGGCGCTCCCAGTCGAAGTATTTGGCGCCCGGCTTGATGTTGTCGCGATCGTCGACCTTCACCCGGTAGCCCGGGCCGAGCAGGCGCTTGACCTTGTCGGCGAAGGCGAGCAGATCGGCCTTCTGGTCGTCGCCCTTCCAGATCGGCACGATCGCCACCTGCACCGGCGCGATCTTGGGCGGCATCACCAGGCCGGTGTCGTCGGAGTGGGTCATGATCACCGCGCCGATCAGGCGGGTGGACACCCCCCAACTCGTCGCCCAGACCAGCTCACGCTCGCCCTTGGCGTTCTGAAAGGTGACGTCGAAGGCCCGGGCGAAGTTCTGGCCGAGGAAGTGGCTGGTGCCCGCTTGGAGGGCCCAACCGTTCTGCATCATCGCCTCGATGGTGTAGGTGTCGAGCGCGCCGGCGAAGCGCTCGGAGGGCGACTTGCGGCCCGGCATCACCGGGATCGCCAGGGTCTCCTTGGCGAAGTCGCGGTAGACGCCCAGCATCCGCTCGGCCTCCTCCACCGCCTCGTCGCGGGTGGCGTGGGCGGTGTGGCCCTCCTGCCAGAGGAACTCCGCCGTGCGGAGAAAGGGCCGGGTGCGCATCTCCCAGCGCACCACGTTGGCCCACTGGTTGATCAGGATGGGCAGATCCCGGTAGGAGTCGATCCACCGACCGTACATGTGCCAGATGATCGTCTCGCTGGTGGGCCGCACCACGAGGGGCTCTTCGAGCTTGGCGTCGGGATCGGGCTCCACCCCGCCGCCCGCCGCGGCGCGCAGCCGGTGGTGGGTGACCACCGCGCACTCCTTGGCGAAACCCTCGACGTGGTCGGCCTCTTTGGAGAGGAAGGACTGCGGAATGAAGAGCGGAAAGTAGGCGTTGACGTGGCCGGTGTCTTTGAAGCGGCGGTCCAGATCGTCGCGCATCGCCTCCCAGATGCCCATGCCGTTGGGGCGGAAGACCATGCAGCCGCGCACCGGGCTCGCGTCGATCAGCTCCGCGGCGTTGATGACATCCAGGTACCATTGCGAATAGTCAGTTGCGCGGGGGGTGATGCCCTTGTTGGCCTCTCCTCCGCTCTTGGCGGCCGTGCCGCTGTCTTTGGCCATAGGGCCTCCTTACTTCGAAGTGGTTCGACGCCGAGCCGTGCGCTCGGATCCGTCGCACCGCGGGGTCGAGCGCACGGCCGCTGTGACCCCACGCCCCTCACCCTGCTAAAGAACGGGGACGGGCTTAACACACCCGCCGCCCAGTCCGAATGGGCGAGGAGGAGGATGCCGGATGCCCGACGCCCCCAGCCCTGAGGCCCTGCGCGCCGCTGCGCTCGCCCGCGGCATGGCCCATGACGCGCGCAACCTCCTTTCGGTGGTGGTGAGCGGGGTGGAGCTGGCCCAGGAAGAGTGCCGCGACGCGCATTTTCACCAGGCCGACAGCGTGATGGAGGCCCTCGCCGACGCGCGCGCCGCCGCCCTTCGCACGGCCGAGCTTGTGCAGCGCCTCGCGATGGTGCTTCGCGCCCCCACGCTGCCTCGCTCGGAGGTCGACGTCGGCGGGCTGGTCGCCAGCACCGAGAGCGGGCTGCGGCGCCAGATCGGCCCCCATTGCCGGCTCACCCTGCTGTTGCCCGACGAGCTGCTGCTGATGGAGGGCAACGCCACCGCGGCGACCGAGGTGATCCGCGAGCTGGTCACCAACGCCGTGCGCGCCGAGGCCCGCGCCATCACCGTCGAGCTGACCGCCGAGGATGTCATGGCCGACGGTCGCTGCACCGTCGTGATCCGCGTCATCGATGATGGCCATGGCTTCAACCTGCCGCGGGTGCCCTTTGACCCCCTCGACGCCAGCGTCGCCGGCATGGAGTTTCGTGGGCTGGGCCTGCCCCTGGTCTTCACCCTGGTTCGCAGTTGGGGGGGCAGCGTCGAGCTGCACAGCGCGGCCGGCAGCGGCACCACCGTCCACCTGCGCATCCCAGGACAACAGGTGTCCGACGACCAGTAGCCGCGGCGGCGCCCGCGTTGTAGAAGGCCCGCCCCAAACGAAGGAGGAGCAGGGCGATGGCTGGCGAAGACCCCCGCGCAACCGACATCCACACCGACGATCGCCGCTGCGCCAACATCGTGCGCGGCCTCGCCATGGACATGGTCCAGGCCGCCGAGTCCGGCCACCCCGGCGCCCCCCTCGGCATGGCCGACATGGCCGCCGTCCTGTGGGGGCATGTGCTCAAGTACGACCCCGCCGACGCCGCCTGGCCCGACCGCGACCGCTTCGTGCTCAGCAATGGCCACGCCAGCACCCTGCTCTACGCCCTGCTGCACCTGACGGGCACCTCCCTCTCGCTCAACGACCTGCGCGCCTTTCGGCAGTGGGGCAGCAAGACCGCCGGCCACCCCGAGTACGGCGAGGCCCCCGGCATCGAGACCACCACCGGCCCCCTCGGCCAGGGCTTCACCAACGCCGTCGGCATGGCGATGGCCGAGCGCTGGCTCGCCGCCCGCTTCGGCCGCGCGCTGGTCGACCACTACACCTACGCCTTTACCGGCGACGGCTGCCTGATGGAGGGCATCGCCGCCGAGGCCGCCTCCCTCGCCGGCCACCTCGGACTCGGCCGCCTCATCGTGCTGTGGGATGACAACCGCATCACCATCGACGGCACCACCGACCTCTCCTTCTCCGAGGACGTCGGCGCCCGCTTTGCCGCCTATGGCTGGCAGGTGCTGCAGGTTGATGGCCACGATCCCGCCGCCCTGCTCGCCGCGATTGAGGCCGCCAAGGCCGACGAGGGCCGCCCCAGCCTGCTCTGCTGCCGCACCACCATCGCCTGGGGCTCCCCCAAGCTGGCCGGCTCCAACAAGAGCCACGGCGCGCCGCTCGGAAAGGCGGAGGTCGCCGCCACCAAGGCCGCCATCGGCCTCGATCCTGATGAGCACTTCGCCGTCGACCCCGCCGTCACCGCCTGGCTCCGCCGCAAAGACGCCGAGCGCGCCGCCGCCCGCGCCGCCTGGCAGGCGCGGCTGGAGGCCAGCCCCGAAGGCGCGCGCTTCCGCCGCTTCCTCGCCGATCCCGACCTCGGCGCCGTCGCCTGGCCCACCTGGAAGCCCGGCACCCAACTCGCCACCCGCAAGGCCAGCCAGGCCGCGCTCCAGGCCATCGCCGCCGGCGTCGAGCAGCTCCTCGGCGGCAGCGCCGACCTCGCCGAGTCCAACGGCTCGCTGGTGCACAACGGCGGCGACGTGTCGAAGCGCAGCTTCGAAGGGCGCAACCTGCACTTCGGCATCCGCGAGCACGCGATGGCCGGCATTTGCAACGGCCTTGCCCTGCACGGCGGCGTGGCGCCCTACTGCGCCACCTTCCTCACCTTTCACGACTACATGCGGCCCAGCGTGCGCTTGAGCGCGCTCATGCACCTGCCGGTGGTCTACATCTACACCCATGACAGCGTGTTCCTCGGCGAGGATGGGCCCACCCACCAGCCCGTCGAGCACCTGATGGCCCTGCGCACGATCCCCAACCTCTGGACCCTGCGCCCCGCCGACGCCGCCGAGACCGTTGAGGCCTGGCGCCTCGCCCTGGCGCGCCGCAGCGGCCCCACCGCGATCTGCCTCACCCGGCAGAACCTCCCCGTCGTCGATCGGGCCGTGATGGGCGCTGTCGAGGGGGTCCACCGCGGCGGCTATGTGCTGGCCGAGGCCACCGGCGACAAGGCCGCCGCCGTGCTGGTCGCCACCGGCTCCGAGGTCACCCTGGCCCTGCGCGCCCGCGAGCGCCTCGAAGCCGAGGGCGTGCCCACCCGCGTCGTCAGCCTGCCCTGCTGGGAGGCCTTCGCCGCCCAGCCCGTCGCCTACCGCCGCGCCGTGATCCCCCGCGGCCTGCCCACGGTCTCGGTCGAGGCCGGCATCACGCTGGGCTGGGAGCGCATCATCGGCGCCGATCAGCGCTCCATCGGCATCGACCGCTTCGGCGCATCAGCTCCTGGAGACGTGGTCGCCGAGAAGCTGGGCCTCACGGTCGAAGCCGTGGTGGGCGCCGTCCACGCCCTCCGCGCCGAAGTCTAGCCCTTGGCCGCCCGCCCCCGCGCGTCCGACAGCGAGGCGCCGCCGCGTCGCAAGACGCGCAAAAAGAAGGGGGGCGCCGCCAAGGGCCCGCGCAAGGCCCCCGCTGGCGGCTGGCTCGGGCGCCTCGGGCGCTGGCTCGCCAAGCTGGTCATCAGCGTGGGCCTCGGCGCCACGGTGGGCCTCGGCTTCGTCACCTCCGTGATGTACCGCCAGGCCGTCAAAGACGTCGAGAGCCTGCTGTCGAAGCCGGTCTGGTCGACGGTCGGCCGCGTCTACTCCGGGCCCCTGGAGCTGTGGCCCGGCCTCACCCTCGATCCCGAGGCCCTGGCCATCGATCTCCAGGCCGCCGGCTACGCCCGGGTGCGCACCGTCGAGAAGGCCGGCGACTTCCAGATCGACGGCGAGGACATCCTGCTGCGGGCGCCCAGCGCCAACAAGGCCGGCGAGGCCACCGCCCCCGTCGACACCCTGCTCAGCTTCTCCAAGGGCCGGCTCAACAGCATCACGCCGGGCAAGCGCGTCACTCTGCGTCCCGTCGAGCTGGCCGCCCTGCGCGGCCCCAACAACGAAGATCGCCGGCCGGTCGCCCTGCAGAAGATCCCCAAAGACGTCGTCCACGCCGTGCTGGCCATGGAGGACGCCCGCTTCTACCAGCACGAGGGCCTCGACCCCATCGGCATCGCCCGCGCCCTGCTGCACAACGCCATGAACCCCGGCGGCCTGCACGGCGGCAGCACGCTCACCCAACAGGTGGTGAAGAACGTCTTCCTCACCCAGGAGCGCACCTACGAGCGCAAGGCCAAGGAGGCCATCCTCGCCATCGCCCTGGAGCAGGTGCGCAGCAAAGACCAGATCATCGAGCTGTACTTAAACGAGATCTACCTGGGCCAGGCCAACGGCCGGGCCATCTGCGGCGTCGATGAGGCGGCCCGCGCCTTCTTCGGCAAGCCCATTGACCGCGTCGACCTCGCCGAGGCCGCCACCCTCGCCGGCGTCGTCGCCGCCCCCAATCGGTACTCGCCGCTCCAGCACCCCGATGAGTCCAAGGTCCGCCGCGACCTCGCCCTCGATCGCATGGTCGAGGTCGGCTTTGTCACCAAGGCCGCCGCCGGCGTCGCCCGCAGCCAGCCCCTCGCCGTCCACCCCAGCAGCGAAGGCCGCCGCGCCCCCTGGGCCGTCGACGCCGCCGTGGATCGCGTCGAGGCCGCGCTCGGCGCCGCTGCAATCGCCAGCCGCGGGCTGCAGGTGCACACCACCCTGCACCCCGTCCTCCAGCGCCTCGCCGAGCGCGCGGTCGCCGAGGGGGCCGCCGAGCTCGACAAGGCCCACCCAAAGGCCAAGGGCGCCCAGATCGCCCTCGTGGTGGTGCGGGCCCGCGACGGCGCCGTGCTCGCCGCCGTCGGCGGCCGCGACTACGCCACGAGTCAGTTCGATCGCGCGCTGGTCGCCCGCCGGCAGATCGGCAGCACCATCAAGCCGCTCACCTTCCTCGCCGCCTTCGAGCGCTGGCCCGACCGCAGCCCCGCCACCCGGGTGACCGACGAGCCCATCACCCGCACCGTCGCCGGCAAGGAGTGGGCCCCCAAGAATTACGATGGCACCTACGTCGGAGCGGTCTCCTACCGCCGAGCTTTGGAGCAGAGCCGCAACATCCCGGCCATCCTGGTCGCCGAGGAGCTCGGCATGACCGAGCTCGCCGCCCTCTGGCGCAAGGCCGGCCTCAGCGAGGCCAGCAGCCACCCCGCCGCCGCCCTGGGAGCCTTCACCGCCAGCCCCC
>JBEIQK010000571.1:0-4357 GCA_040376505.1 Alphaproteobacteria bacterium
GCCTCGCGGCGGAGATCGCCCGGGCCTTGTCGCGGTTGATCTCCTACAACATGCACATCCTCGAAGGCGGCACCGAGGACGACGAGGAGACCTGGCTGAGCGAGGGGCTCGGGGCCATGGCCGCCGACCTCTGCGGCTTCGGCGCGGTCTACTACGATGACGTCTGGGACTACCTCGACGCCCCGCACCTCGTCTCGCTCATCGACTCGGAGACCACCGGCGACATCAACTCTGGCTCCTGGGGCGCCCAGTACCTCTTCTTGCGCTGGCTCACCGACGTCTACGGGCCGGAGCTCCTGACCCAACTGATGGCCAGCGGCCTCACGGGCAAGACCAACGTGGAGAGCGCGCTCGGCGTCTTCGCCGACGAGTCGAGCTTCGACAAGGCCGTGGTGTTGTGGCACATCGCGATGCTCACCTCCGGCGTCACCAACGCCGCGGGCGAGCCGCTGGTGCCGATCGACCTCTTCCCGCCCTACCAGTCGCCCTCCTTCATCTCGGCGCCGGTCACCAATCCCACGAGCGGCGACTACTACGGCGCCAACGGGTACCAGACGGGCATCAACGTCGGCGGCGCCAACCTCTACTTTGAGGACGGCACCACCAGCACGCCGGTCGAGAACGAAGAGAACAGCGTGCTGCTCAGCCACACCGACCACGCCACGATGGTCGCGGGCTTTCCCTTCTACGGCTACGCCGCTGCCGACTATGGCGTCCATGTGGTGCGCTTGACGGGCATCCCCTACACCGGCGCCACCTTGATGATTCAGGGCAGCAGCGCCAACTACCTGGGCGCCGTCGTGCGCTGGAATGACCCCAGTCGCATCGACTGGGTCAAGGAGACCAGCTTCTCCTCGTCGGAGGCGGGCACCACCCCGCTGCCGGCCCTGGATGGAGTGGGAAGCACGGTCTACGGCATCGGAGAGGTCAAGGACTCCGTCACCACCGTGATCGTGGCGGCCGACGAGGACGACAACGCCGACGCCACGGTCTACGACACCGATCGCTGGCTCCTCGACCTCAGCGCCTACTCGCCCACCGACACGGTGACGGTGGCCATCCACCTCAACCGGCAGTTCACGTCGCTGAGCGGCGACATGGGCCTCGAGGACCCCTGGATCTCGGTGGTGCCGGCCTCCTGGCTGCCGAACCCGACCGTCTCCGGCACGCGCGCCTGCTCTGACGCCGAGGCCATCTCCTTTGGGTACCCCACCTCGGTGCTCGACTACCTCTACTACCAGATCTTCCTGTCCACGACGGCCTCCGAGGTGGCGGGCACCGAAGAAGAGGGCGCGGCCGAAGACACGGGTTTGGTCACCGAGGATGTCTTCGACCCTTGTGGCGTGCTCTCCGAGGCGCCCACCACCTGCGCCAACGACTGGGACCTCGACGGCGTCCTCGATGAGGTGGAGCCGCGGCCGGCCACCTTCGTGGAGCAGGTGCAGGTGATGCAGTGCACCCTGGCGGGCGGCGACATCACGGCCTTCACGCCTGCCAGCGACAAGATCATCGATCAGGACGAGCGCGACGACAACGAAGAGTCCTACTTTGACCGCACGCTCAACATCGGCGGCAAGAACAGCAGCTCGGGCGAAGAGGCCTTCCTGATGAAGGAGCTGCAGGGCGGCACGGACTACGTGATCGTCGTGGGCGCCACCGCGGGGCTCGGCACCTACGAGCTGCGGGTCACGCAGACCGAGTGAGCGCGCCGGGTTCGACGGCCGACGAGCGGCGGGAGTGGGCGATGAGCGTCGCCTCTCTCGCCGTTTCGTTCGTGTCGGTGGCCCTCTTCGGCTGCCTCACCTTTCGAGGGGTCTGGCCCTGGGAGGGGGAGGGCGCCTGGCCTTGGGCCTTGCAGCTCGCTGGCGGGGTGATGGGCATCCTCCTCGTTCATGAGTTGGGTCACTACATCGTCGCGCGCCGCCATGGGATCGACCGCTCGCCGCCCTACTTCATCCCGCTGCCCTTTGGCTTCGGCACCCTGGGCGCGATCATCCGATTGCGCAGCCTGCCCACGTCGCGGTCGGGCCTGCTCGAGATGGCGGCCGCCGGTCCGCTGGCGGGCTTTGGCGCGGCAGCCCTGGTGATGGCGCTGGGCCTGCCGGGCACGGTGGAGAAGACCGTTGAGGCCGTGAAGGCCGATCCGGCGCTGATCGCCGCTGCGTCTCTGAGCAGGGAGCCTGTGACCGGGCTCCTCTCCTGGGTGTTGCCGACGATCGGTCCGGGCGAGGTCCCCCTCTCTATCCTGGCCAATCCCCTGCTCATGGATCTGCTCGGCGTCCTGATCAACGGCGCTGTGCCCTCCCGCTACGCCGAGCTGCACCCCCTGGCCCTCGCCGGCTGGCTGGGCTGCCACCTCACGGCGATGAACCTGCTTCCAGCCGGGCAACTCGATGGCGGCCACATCCTCAGCGCGTTGTGGCCCAAGGCGGCGGCTCGGTTCACGCGGCTGATGATCGGCCTGCTGCTGCTGGGCGGTTTTCTCTGGGGCGGCTGGTTCATCTGGGGCCTGCTCCTCGCCCGCACCGGCGCCGGCGAGAGCCTCGTGGTGGCGGGTGAAGGGCGCGTCTCGGACCGGGCTCGCCTGCTGGCGGCCGCCTGTGTGGTCGCCCTGGGGCTCTGCTTGATGCCGGCGCCGATTCAAACCGAGGTTCTTCGCGTGGTGAGCCCATGATTCCCACCCTGCTCTTCCTTGGCTTCGCCGTCGCTGCCCCGTTTCGGGTGGAGGGCCCCTGGTCGCCCAGCGAGGCCGAGGCAAGCCGCGGCTGTGACGACGGCGCCGTGGTGGTGCGGGCCTTCGTCAGCGGCAAGGGTTGGGGCTGGATCTGCCGCAGCCCCACCCTCGAAGGGGAGGGCGAGGCCCAACGCTGGCAGCACCGGTTGAGCGGAGAGCGCGGTGCTGCCAGCCTCTTCGACGAGGGCAAGGCGGGCATCCGCCTGAGCGGGCCTCCCCCCGGCCCCGGCGATCTGGTCGGCGACACCGACAGCCCGGCCGGGGCGTCGGCCTACCGCCGCGGCCGTCGCACCCTCAAGAAGGCGGCCAAGACCTGGGGGTCTCAGGCGAAGAAGCCCGTCCCGCCCTCGCTGGAAGTGACCTACACCTGGTCTGCGGGCGCCGGCGCGACGCGCCCCCAGGCCCAAAAGACCGCCGGCGTGTCGCCCACCGCTGCCTGGGGCAACTGCGCTGAAAAGTCGTCGCCCACCTGCTTCTGGGGGCCGCCGCTCCTGCTGCTGGGGGAGGTGGCTGGCTCTTTCGGCCGCCGCGACCTGATCCTCCTGCCCGAGCGTCCGGGCGCGCCGACCCTCGATCGTCTCCAGGTCGCCGACCCGCCCCCGCGCGCCGGCCTGCGTGGGATCGGGCTGGGCGAGGAGGATCGCCTGCCGCACCGGGTCTGGTGGCTCGCCGATGGCGAGCGTCAGGAGTGGCGCTACGAAGAGTGGCGAGCCCTCGACAATGGCGCCCCGGTGCCCTTTCTCATCCAGCTGTGGGTCGAAGGCGAGCTGCGCGAGGAGATTCGAATCGAGGCGGTGAAGGGGAGCGGGGGAGGATCCTGAGCGTGGAAATGCAGGCGCTCTTCTTGACGCTCCATTGGGGCCCCGATAGTATGGGCGGGCCTGAGCCGATGGTAATCTGACGTTGCGGTGTTCTTCGGAGCAACCCCGTCCGCCCCAACGGCCCATGCACTTCGTCAGGCTGCTGGCGTAGCTCAACTGGCAGAGCAGCGGTTTTGTAAACCGCAGGTTGCGGGTTCAAGTCCCACCGTCAGCTCTGTTTGGTCTGTGGAATTTCGCTGCTGCATCAGCAACAGCACAGTTGTGTTTTTTCGGGGAGTTGCCCGAGTGGCCAAAGGGAGCGGGCTGTAAACCCGCCAGCTTCACGCTTACGGTGGTTCGAATCCACCACTCCCCATTCTTCTTCAGTGCTCGCTTCGTGCGGGAATAGCTCAGTTGGTAGATCATCAGCCTTCCAAGCTGAATGTCGCGGGTTCGAGACCCGTTTCCCGCTCCACTCCGCCCATGTAGCTCAGTTGGCAGAGCACGTCCTTGGTAAGGACGAGGTCACCGGTTCAAGTCCGGTCATGGGCTCCACTTTTACCGCTGCAGCATCGGCTCGTGGGGAAGCCGCCCGGTTGGCCCCGCTGGTGTTGCGTTCACCGGCATGTAACTGAGGCGGGATTCCCGCGAGAAGGTGGCGAACATGGCCAAGGAAAAGTTTGAGCGCAACAAGCCGCACGTCAACATCGGCACCATCGGTCACGTCGACCATGGCAAGACCACGCTGACCGCGGCCATCACGATGACCCTTGCTGCTGAAGGCAAGGCCAAGGTGATGCGGTACGAGGATATCGACAAGGCC
>JBEIQK010000462.1:0-5267 GCA_040376505.1 Alphaproteobacteria bacterium
AGCCAGGGGGCGGCGGCCCGTCGACCGCCCTTCCGCCCCCGGCCGCCCCACCGCCGAGGCGCACCAGCACATGAACGCCCTTGGCGCTGCGGATCGGCGCCGAGACGCCGCCCGGCGGCAGGCCAAAGGCCACCGGCTCAAAGGCCGGGTCGAGCTCGCCGGCGATGAACCAGCCGAGATCGCCGCCCCGCGAGGCGTTGGGACCCTCCGAGAAGCGCGGCGCCACCGTGCGGATCGGCTCGCCCGCCCGCAGCGCCGCCGCCGCCCCTTCGGCCTGGGTCAAGGCCTCGGCCTCGGTGCGCAGCGCCGCACCCTCCTCGCTGGTGAAGGGCACGTAGACCTGCCCCAGGTGCACCTCGACCAGCTCGGTGCGCTCGATCACATGAAAGCCAAAGGGGGTCTCCAGCACCGCCGAGCGCCCGCCCACCGGCAGGGCGAAGGCCGCCGCCTCAAAGTCGGCCTGCATCGCGCCGCGGGCCACCGCGCCGAGGTCGCCGCCCTGGGCGCCGCTGCCGTCGTCAGAGGCCACCCGGGCCACCGAGGCGAAGTCCTCGCCCCCTTCGATGCGCGCGACCAGCCCATGAATGCGCTCCCAGGCCTCTTCTCGGCTGCGTCGCAGCGAGGCCGGCGCGCCAAAGGCCCCCTGGAAGGCCACCAGGATGTGGCGGGCCCGGATGCGCTGGGGCTCCGCCGACGTGGGCGGCGCCGAGCCCGTTGTCTGGCCCACCGGCGCAGGCGGCAAGGGCGGCAGCGCGACCGGCTCAGCGGCGCAGGCGAGGAGGACGAGGGCGAAGATCCAGCGAAACGACATCGCCGCCCGCTAACGCGCCAGCCCCAACGACAGAGGGCCCGCCGCGCGCAGCGACGAGCCCCCGGCCACCCAAGCGACGATCAGCCGCCGCAGTCCATGCCCGGCGCGAAGGTGCCGACATCCCACCACTCGTAGGAGGCCATGGTCTGGCTCGCGGTCATGTCGCAGAGCTTGCCAGCGTCCTGGTCGTAGTAGATGACGCGCATCGTGGCGGTGGACTCGCCGTTGCCATGATCGCTGTAGTAGTGCACCCGCACGTTGTAGGCCTGACCCCAGGTCTCGGTGGTGCTGGTGAAGGTCTCGGGGCCAAAGCCATTGACGTCGTCGATGTCGAGGTCACCCCAGGCCTGCGACAGCGAGTAGTAGGCCACTTCGCTGCCCTGGCTGGTGATGTGGGTGTCGATGTCGGTGTCGTCCTTGTCCCAGGTGAGGATGGTCAGCAGCTCCTGGGCGGGGGGCTCGTCGCGATCGCAGAAGCTGATGGTGTAGCTCTCGCCGGTGCCATCGAGGTTCTCATCGAGGTCGAGCTGCACCACCGAGTAGCCGCCGGTGAGGCTGATCGCCTGGTCGATGGTGCCGCCCGAGATCGGCGTGGCGATGGTGCGGTAGGTCGCCTCGTCGCCCGAGCCGAACTGGATGCGGATGTAGGCCTCGGTGGCGTCGGTGTTGACCGCGGTGCCCTTGACCTGCAGCACGCTCGGGAAGGCGTCGCCGCAATCGACATCGGCGATGGCGCTGGCGGTGCTGGCGTCGCCGTAGATGGTGGCCCCCGACTTGTCGGTGATGGTGTACGCGGTCCAGGAGGCGACCGGGTCTTCGGTGGGGCTCTCACCGATGTCGCCGCCGCCCAGATCACCCTCGGAGGCGTCCTCTTCGGGGGCGTCGGGCTCCGACGAGGGGGTGAAGCAGGAGAGGCGGATCGGCCGCTGCAGCTCGGCGGTGTCGAGGTCGCCGCCGCTGGCCAGGGTGATGGCCGACTCGCTGGTGACCACCTTGGTGTTCTCGTCAAAGCCCGCCACATCGGTGGTGCAGGTGATGGTCTCGTCGGCGCCGGTGACCACCAGCACATAGTAGAGGTCGAGCGGCACGCCCGACATCACGAAGTCGGAGCCCGTGAAGGTGACCTCCAGCGGGGTGCCGTCGTCCTGGGTGACCTCGCTGTTGAGCTTGTCGACGTCGACACGGCCGTAGCAGTCGCTGCTGCCCGACGAGGAGCAGTAGGAGGTGTCGAAGGCGTCCTTGTTGTCGCTCCAGGAGTAGAGGTGCATCTCGTAGGCAGCAGGTGCCGTGCCATCCACCACCACCGAGCCAGAGATGCTGACGCTGCCGAGCTTGTCGACGAGCGAGCAGCCCGAGAGGCCCAGAACAACGGCCAAAGAAACGAGCGAGCGGGACATGAGGTCTCCTCCATCAGGGGCGTTCGAAAAACCGGTTGGCGGTGCCGCTCCACACGACGCCCGCCGCGGGGCCGGTTTCGGCTGAGACGGCGCCACCTACAGCTTTATTCGCGGCGCGGCAAGGCAAGCGCCCGATCGCCGCAGGCCGACCGGGGCGATAGGGCCACCCACCCTTGATGTCCCCCCCCTCGCCCACCCTCGCCGCCCCCACCCGCCTCGAAGCGGTGCTGCGCCAGCGCTTTGGCTACCCGGCCTTTCGCGACGGCCAGCGGCCGATCTGCGAGCACGTCGCCGCCGGCAAAGACGCGCTGATCGTCATGCCCACCGGGGCCGGCAAGTCGCTGTGCTACCAGCTTCCCGCCCTGGCCCGCGGCGGCGTCACCCTGGTCGTCTCGCCGCTGCTGGCGCTGATGAAAGACCAGGTGGACGGCCTGCTGGCCAAGGGCGTCCGGGCCACCGCCATCAACTCCCAGATCAGCACCGACGAGCGCCGCCGCCGCATGGCCGGCCTGCGAGAAGGTGCCTGGGAGCTGATCTACGTCGCCCCCGAGCGCTTTACCGAGGGCTTTTTAAAGAGCCTCGCCGGGGTCGACCTCCGCCTCTTCGCCATCGACGAGGCCCACTGCCTCTCCCAGTGGGGCCACGACTTTCGCCCCGATTACCTGCGCCTCGGCCGGGTGCGCGAGGCCCTCGGCAACCTGCCCACGGTCGCCCTCACGGCCACCGCCACGCCGCTCGTGCAAGACGACATCGTCGCCACGCTGGGCATCCCCGACTGCCGCCGCTTTGTTCAGGGCTTCGACCGCACCAACCTCTCCCTCGAGGTCATCGAGTGTGTGCGCGCCACCGACAAGCTGCGCATCCTCACCGAGGTCGCCCTGCCCGGGCCCACCCTCGTCTACGCCGCCACCCGCAAGAGCGTGGAGCGCACCGTCACCGAGCTGCGCCAGGCCGGCATCCCCGCCGGAATGTACCACGCCGGCCTCGATCACGCCGACCGCATCGCCGTTCAGGACGAGCTGATGAGCGGGCGGCTCAAGGTGGTGGTGGCCACCAACGCCTTTGGCATGGGCGTCGACAAAGACGACGTGCGCGCCATCGTTCACACCGAGATCCCCGGCACCATCGAGGCCTACTACCAGGAGATCGGCCGCGCCGGCCGCGACGGCAAGCCGAGCCGCGTGGTGCTGCTCTTTCGCGACGAGGACCGCCGCACCCAGGAGTTCTTCATCCGGATGGCCCACCCGCCCGCCGCCCTGGTGCGCGCCGTCTACGATCAGCTCCGTGGCTACGGCAGCAACCCCGTCTGGATCACCGCCGAGCGCCTCGCCGCCGAGGTCGGCGACGTGGGCGGCGAGGCCCCCAATGAGCGCACCGTCACGAGCTGCCTCTACCTCTTGCAGCGCGAGGGCTGGGTCAAGCGCATCCCCCCCTCCGAGCGCGAGGCCTGGGTCACCTTCGCCAGCGGGCCGGCCCTGCGCCCGCCCGAAGGCCTGCGCGGCCGCATCTACGCCTGGCTGCTGGAAGAGCGCGCCGACGGCGCCCAGAGCCACAGCTTTCGCCCCGAGTGGCTCTCCAGCCTCCTGGGCGTCGAGCGCGACGCCCTCACCGCCGCCCTGCGCGGCCTCGAAGAGCGCGGCTACCTCGCCTACGCGCCCCCAGGCGGCAGCGGCGGCATCGCCCTGCTGCGCCCCCACGACCCGCTCACCCTCGATGAGGCCGAGCTGCGCGCCCGCCGCGAGCGCGAGTACAAGAAGCTCGATCAGATGGTGGGCTACGCCCGGGCCGGCTGTCGGCGGCGCTACCTCATCGAGTACTTCGGCCAGCGCGCCCCCTACGACCGCTGCGGCACCTGCGACGCCTGCCGCGAGGGCCGCGCCCTCCTCGCCGGCCCCCGGCCGCTCAGCCCCGACGAAGAGCTGGTGGTGCGCAAGCTCCTCGCCACCCTGGCGCGGATGGGCGCGGCCTTTGGCGCCAAGCTGATCACCCAGGTCGCGCTGGGGGTGCCCGATCCCGCCGTGCTCGCCTGGAAGTTCGAGAAGCTCAGCACCTTTGGCATCCTGCGCGGCTGGACCGACAAGGAGCTCGACCGCCTGATCCTCGCCCTGGGCGCCGCCGGGGCCCTGGAGAGCGCCTACACCACGCGCACCACCGCCGGCGCCGAGCGTTCCTTCAAGACCTGGGCCCTCACCGAGCTTGGCCGCTCCGTGATGCGTCAGCAGGCGCCCGAATTTGTGATGGTCTTCCCCCAGCCCGAGCGCCTCGCCCGCAAGCGCCCCGAGGGCCCGCCCGGCGCCACGCCCCTCGACGCCGACCTGCTCAGCGAGCTCAAGGCCGTGCGCCAGCGCCTCGCCAAGGCCGAGGATGTCCCCAGCTATGTCGTGGCTCCCAACAAGACCCTTGAAGACATGGCCCGCCGACGCCCCACCTCCAAGAGCGCCATGACCGAGGTCTTCGGCATGGGCCCCGAGCGCTTCAAGCGATATGGCTCCGCCTTCCTCGAGGCCGTGCGCGGCTGGACCGGCTGTTGAGCTCCCCGCCGACCCGATGATGGTGTTTTGATGCTGAAAAAGCTGCTCCTGGGGGCCCTGCTCTGCGTCCTCTTCGGACTCGCCCTCGAAGCCAACCTCGGCGGCGACGCCAAGGCCAGCGGCGAGGCCCAGCGCCCGATCGACCCGGCCGGTCGGCGCCTCTTCGTGCTGATCCTCGACTCCCTCGACGTGCGCGACGCCGAAGCCATGCCCGCCTTCCAGGCCCTCGCCGCCCGCGGCCTGTCGGCCACCGTCGAGCCCTGCCTGGAGCGCATCACCTATGTCTGCGTGAAAGAGGCCCTGACCGGCCGCAGCGCCTTTTCGCTCTTTGGCGTGCTGCGCAATTTCGGCACCGCCTCGGCCGACCCGGGCGCCAACCTCTTCCGCGACGCCCAGGCCGCCGGCCGCTCGGTCGCCCTGATGTCGGCGGGCGACCTCGTCCCCTTCCATGTCGACACGACCGTCTCGATCCAACACAAAGACCGCTACCGCCCCGAAGAGACCGAGCAGGCCCTGTCCTGGGCCCAA
>JBEIQK010000390.1:0-6024 GCA_040376505.1 Alphaproteobacteria bacterium
GCGCCACCGGCGAGATCGTCTGGATCGGCGTGGGCGCCCTGGGGCCGGAGAACGGCCGGGTGGCCCTGCTGCGCCGCGATCGGGTGGCGGCCCTGGCCCAGCCACCGGGTGAGGCCCCCGCTGATCCGCTCAGTCAGCGCATTCTGAGCCTGCTCGATGAGCGCGGCGCCGCCTTCCTCGTCGAGCTGCAGCGGCGCATCGAGGCCGAGTTGGGGCGCGGCGCCGCGGCCGATCTGGGCGACGCCTTGTGGCGGCTCGCCTGGGCTGGCCTCGTCACCAACGACACCTTTCAGCCCCTCCGCCAGCTCGGCGGCAAGCGGCGCGGGCCCGTCTCGGCGGGCGGCCGGTGGTCGCTGCTGGCCCCCCTGCGCGATCCGGCGCCCAGCCCGGCCGAGCAGGGCCTCGCCCGCGCCCTGAGCCTGGTCGACCGCTACGGCCTGCTCGATCGGCGGCTCGTCAACGGAGAGGGCCTGCCGGGCGGCTTCGCCGGGCTCTACCCCACGCTCTCCGCCCTGGAGGAGGTCGGCCGGCTGCGGCGGGGCTGGTTTGTCACTGGCCTCGACGGCGCCCAGTTCGCGCTGGCGGGCGCGGTCGATCGCCTGCGCGAGCCAGCCGAGGAGGCCGGCGCCCTGGTGCTCTCGGCGGTGGACCCGGCCAACCTCTATGGCGCGGCCCTGGACTGGCCGGAGGCCTGGGGCGGCGGGGCGCGGCGCAACCCCGGCGCCTGGGTCGCCCTGGTAGACGGAGCGCTCGTGCTCTACGTTGAGCGCGGCGGGCACGGGATCTTCATCGAGGAGGCCGCGGCGGCCGGCGAGGGTCTGCGCCGGGCCGTCGACGCCCTCGCCAGTCGGCTGAGCGCGTCTCGCAGCCCGCCGGTTCAGGTGCAGCGCGTCAACGGCCTGCCCCTGGCCCAGAGCCCCTGGATGGGCCCTCTCATCGCCGCCGGCGCCGAGCGGATGGCCGGCGAGTTGCGCATCGGCCGCGGCTACTGATCCCGGCCGGCCCACCAGGCCTCGACCACGGCGCGCTGGTAGGGGCGCAGCGCGGCGCCCTTGCGGTGGGCCTGGATGAGGGCGAAGGCGGCGTCGAGATCGGGGGCGAGGCCCTCGGCCAGGATCAGGCCACAGGCCACTGAGACCGAGCGGCCATGGCCGTAGGCGCAGTGGATCAGCACGGGGAGGCCCGCGCGGCGCCAGGCCAGGGCCTGGTCGACCGCCTCGGCGAAGGCCGGCCCCGACATGGCGGTGCCGTCGAGCATCTCCACGCAGCGGAACGCCAAGGCCTCGCCGCGCCGCGGCAGCTCGGCGGTGAGGTCGAGTTGGGCGAGGCCGGGCGCGCCCTTTCGCGGCCATCCCCCCACCCAGAGGCCCGGCAGCACCTCGTTGCGCTCGACATGGCCGAGGCGCTGGACGCCCGCGGCGACGAAGCGACCGAAGGCGAGGTAGGGCGCGAGCGCGGCGCGGAGGAGGGGCCTGCGCTTGCCCAGCCAGCTTGGGCGCCCCAGGACATAGGCGAGGCCGACAAAGCCGGTGGCGGCGGCGGCCCAACCGAAGAGCAGGGCCAGGGGAAGCGGCAGGTGCGCGGCGGCCCCGGCTTCGAGGGCGGCGACGATCAGCAGGGGGAGGGCCTGGTTCACCGAGGGCTCCGACTAAAAGGCCTGGTACATGCGCAGGTAGAGTTGGGGGGTGGGATCGGCCAGCAGGCTGGCCGGGTCGGCCCACATGGGCCGGGCCGCCCAGAGGCCCAACATGGAGGGCCGGGCGCCGAAGACGTCGGCGGTGCCGAGCACGCCCGCGGTCCAGCCGACGGCATGGGCCGCGCCGCCGTCGCCCTCGACGCCGCCGAGCCAGCCCCCCTCCAGGCCGGCGTTGAGCTGCAGATCGGAGAGCCAGGCGAGGGGGAGGGGGACCGAGGCGAAGCGCAGGGGCTGGGCGCGCAGCTCGGTGGCGGCGGTGGCGCGTCGCTCGCCCACCAGGGCCTCGGCAGGAACGCCGGAGACGGCCTCGCCGCCGCCGAGGGAGAGCTGACGGTGGGCCACATCGCCCTGGGCGAGGGTGCCGCCGGCCCGGCTGGCCAGCACGAGGCGACCGCCGAGGGGCAGCAAGACGGCTCCCCCGAGGCCGACGCTGCTCCAGGCCGCGCCGCCGGGCACCAGGCCGCCGCCCAGGCTCATGCCGATGCGATGGCCGTGGCGGGGAAAGACGCTGTCGGTGCGCGTCTCGTAGGCGAGGCCGGTGGCGAAGCCGAGTGCTATCGGGCTGCCCTCGGTGGGCCGAAAGGAGGGGTCGAGCAGGCTCGGCATCAGGCTGACATAGGTGCGAAAAGGCCGACGCCGCCGATCTTGGAGCGGCCCTAGTGCGCGGTAGTAGCTGAGGTCGATGCCGACGAGATCTTGCTCATCGGTGAAGAGGCCCGCCGACAGGGCGGCCGGGCTGTTGTAGGGGCGCCGGAAGATCAGGTCGGCCCCGCCGGCGATGCGCCCCGAGCGCAGCGACAGGGTGTAGGGGTAGGCGGCGCCGGTGATCGACCAGCGGCGGGGCCAGGTGTTGTCGGCCCGATCGGGATCGTGCAGGGCGCCCTCGGGATCGAGGCGCACGCGATCGGGTCGGTCGCTCATCGTGCGGCCCAGGATGGCGTCGCCGGCCGGGGCCTCCCAAAGGTAGCGCTGGCCGTCGATCTCGTAGGCGATGGCCGCGGGCGGGAGCTCGGCCTGGCCCTCCCGGCGAAGGGTGATCGTGGTGGTGCCGCCGCGGGAGCTGACCTCGACCGAGGCCGTCTCGACGGGGGGCCGGGCGGTGGGAATGGCGCCGAGGCCCTCCTCGTCGAGCGCCTCGGCCAGGGGCTGACCGGCCAGCAGCCGATCGGCGAGGCGAAGGGGGGCCTGGGGACCGCCGCGGGCCTCCACCTGGGCGACCAGCGCGGCCGGGGGCAGGCGGGGCGCATAGAGCTCGGAGATGTCGTCCAGCAGAGGATCGGAGGGCCAGGGCTCGCCAAAGACCTCGCTGTAGAAGGGCAGGGTGCCGTCGTAGAGGATGGCGTCGATCTGCGGCAG
Organism: Alphaproteobacteria bacterium; assembly: GCA_040376505.1. Taxonomy (GTDB): domain Bacteria; phylum Myxococcota_A; class UBA796; order UBA796; family UBA2385; genus JBEIQK01. The sequence continues at coordinate 3,053 of JBEIQK010000390.1, forward strand.
AAAGCGCGCCGGGCCCAGCAGGGCGGCGGCGTCGGGGCCCTGGCCGCGGGCGTAGACGGCGGCGGCGACGGCCCGCTCGTAGTCTCCGGGGATCGGCAGCCCGGCGGTCAGCGCCCCCTGCCACACGGCGGCCTTGTGGTAGCGCCACAGGCCGGCCGACAGGCGCAGCGCCCGGTCGGAGAGGTAGAGCGTGTGCGGCCCCGTGCGGGCGAGGCGTCGGCGGCTCGGGGTCTCGATGATCACCAGCGGGCGCGCAGGCGCCATCGGCCATCCCGGCGACAGGGCCTCGTTGATGCGGGCCTGGGCGCGCTGAGTCAGGGGCCGGGCGCCGACAAAAACGACGCCGTCGGAGAGTACGGTGAGCTGCCCGTCGGGGATGACCGCCAGGGCGAGGTGGGTGGCCTCGCCGCGCCAGCGCAGGGTCTCGTGCGCCAGCTCGCCGTTGACGGCCCCGACCGCGCCGGCCGGCAGGTGGAGGGTCACCGTCCACAGGGCCGAGAGGGGCTGGCCGCCGCAGGTGAGCTGGGGGTGCCACAGGCCGTTGGAGAAGAGCCCGTGTCCGGGCACCACGCCGGCGGCGTCGTAGCGGCGGGGCGGCTGCACCACAAAGCCGGTGGCCGCGCCAGGCGGGCCGGGCAGCAGGGTCAGTCGCCCGGGCTCCGGACGGTGGCTGAAGGTGCGCCGCTGGTCGAGGTCGTGGGTGGGGAGCGGCAGCCGGGCCAGTGGATCGTCGAGGGTGAGGCAATCCGTACCTTCGACCCGCAGCTCGCCGGTGATCACCCGCAGGTCCTCGCTCACCCAGGCCTCCAGGGTCGCGCGGGGCGCGCCCAGGGCCGGGGCGAGGAGCAGGGCGAGGAGGCTAGAACTCGTAGCCGAAGCCCAGGTTGACGGTGGGGATCACGCTGGGGGCGACGGTGCCGAGGGCGATCACCTCGAAGTCGCCGCTGACGATGCGAAAGCCGAGGTGGATGTCGGCCGGCGCGTAGCCATCGGTGTAGCTGTCGCTGCCCTTGAAGCCCGAGACCGCGCCGACGCCCAGCGTGGCCTGCTCGGTCTCTGAGAGGACGGGCTCGGCCTTGATGCGCAGCAGGCCGGCGCCCACCTGGGGCGAGAACACCGCGTCGTTGATGCCGGGCCACACGCCGAAGGGGATCGAGTAGCCCAGCGAGAGGCGGGCATCCATCACGCCAAGCTTGAGCTCGTCATTGCCGAGGTAGCCGCGGTAGCCGGCCTGGATGGTGAGGTCGGGGTACTGGCGGTAGCCCTCGACCAGGGCCCAGCGGCCATAGGCGCCGAAGACCGTCTGGCGGCTGAAGGCGACGTAGCCCCAGGAGGCGCCGGCCTCCAAGGAGAGCGGCAGCCCCTTGCGGAAGTTCAGCGTGGGGATGAACATCGCGCCGGTGGGGTCGTTGTCGGCGTGGACCCGCTCCCAGGCGGCGGGGCTGTCGGCGTCGTCGCTGGTGGTGCTGAGGAAGGCCACCGTGCTGGTGAGCGAGAGGTCGAAGCCATGGGCGCCCAGCGTCTCGGCCGGCGCAATCGGCTTGTTGGCGATGGCGACGCCGAGCTCGCGCACCACCTGCTCATAGGCCTCGGAGGTGGCCTTGAGGTTGTCGACCGGCGCTCCCTGGTAGGTGGACATGGCCGACAGCGAGACGTCATCAGGCCAGCCCGCGTAGGCGGGGGCGCTGGCGACGCTCAGGAGCGCCAGGGGGAGGGCGCGAGACAGGGCAGTGCGGCGAATGAACAAGGCCGTAGGACCTCCGGCGAGCCAGGGTATCGGGCTTCGCGCCCAGGCTCAAGCCCAAGCGCGCCGACGGTGCAAATCCTGCGCTCAGGTTGCGGGGGGTGTGGCGCCCCGGCGCACGGCGGCCAGCTCTTCTTGAGAGACCGGCTTGAAGCGCTCGGGGTTCAAGAAGAGCAGCAGGCCGCCCGGGATCGAGAGGGGAAGCTTCTCGATCCAGAAGCCCAGGTGGGCGATCAGGAAGGCCATGGTCTGGGTGGTCTTGCCCTGAAGGAGGTTCACGAAGACCAGCTCGCGCACGCCCTCGCCCGAGGCGCTGGGGGCGATGAAGGTGCCGAAGGTCATCACCGCCGTGGCGTAGGCCAGCTCGGTGCCCGAGACGTCGGCCACGCCGAGCGCGCGGGCGTTGGCGAAGTACATGCCGATGGTGGTGACCTGGCCGATGATCGCCATCGCCAGCGCGAAGAGCAGGTACGAGCGCTTGGAGCTGTAGGCGGTGGCGCTGGTGATCGCGTTCTGCACGAAGTTGCGCACCTTGGCCACCGGGATGAGCCGGGGCAGCCAGGTGAACCAGGTGGGCTTCACCAGCATCGCGAAGGCGAAGATCACGGCGCAGGCCAGCGGCACGGCCATCGCCGAGACCAGCTCGCCCAGCGAGCGGCCCGACGTGTCGACGAAGGGCATGATGAGCAGGATCGTGGCCAGCAAGCCGACGAGGCCAATCAGGCGCTCGACCGCCAGCGCGGTGGCGCACTCCACCGGCTTGCCGGTGATCTTGATGGTGTCGTAGAGGCGCCAGCCGTCGAGGCCCATCGTGCTGGGCGTGATGATGCCGAAGTAGCGGCCGACGAAGTAGCTGCTGGTCAGGTACTTGAGGTCGAACTTGAGGCCCTGGCCGCGCAGCATCACATCCCAGCGCAGGATGTTGGCGAAGATGCCGACCAGCTTGATGAAGATGGCGAAGAGGAACCAGGGGATGAAGACCGCCGGGTCGACGCGCATGATCTCGCGCTTGAGGTCGGCGTAGTCGATCTCCAGCAGGGCGAAGCCCCAGGTGAGGATGCCCACCTGCCCCTGGGCCTGATCGGCCGGGATGGTGGTCTCCCCGTCTTCGTCGTAGACAAAGGCGAAGTGGTCATCCTGACAGTGGCGCAGGCCCTTCATCTTCTTGGGCTTGCCGTCGACCATCACGAAGACCGCGGCCCCGCGCGCGGCCTGGGTGCAGACCTCC
>JBEIQK010000181.1:0-9741 GCA_040376505.1 Alphaproteobacteria bacterium
GCGGGTGAGGCGGATGAAGCCGAGGATGAGGGCGAGGAGGGAGAGGATCAGGGCCAGGAAGGGCGAGGAATCCAGGCGGGCATCCAGGTAGGAGCCCCCGGCGGCGCCGGCCGCGACGGTGATCGCGAGCTCGGTGACCGCTGCGGCGGCCCCCGCCAGCTTCGCCACCATCCGGGGATTCATCATCCCCATGCCGCGGCGAGGCGGGCCCCGAAGGAGCGGGTACGCACCTTCCGGAAGGGCCGCCCGACTAATCCGAGCCCGGTCACTCGTCCAGGGCCGCGATGAGGCTGGCCGCGATGGCCTCCAGATCGGCGTCGCTGAGGATCGCCGGCAGGAAGGCCGCCTCGTACTGCGCAGGTGGGAGGTAGACCCCGCGCTCCAGGCAGCGCCGATGATAGCGGCCAAAGGCCGGGAAGTCGGCCTGCCGCACCTCGGTGAAATTGCGCGGCGGGGTGGCCCGGAAGAAGATCGTGAACATGCTGCCCACCCGCGTCCAGGACAGCCCACGGCGCTCCACCTCGGGGCGCACCCGGGCCTCCAGGGCCGCCCCCAGGGCCTCCAGCCGCGCGTAGACCGCCGGCTCCAAGCGCCGCAGCATCGCCCGCCCCGCCGCCACCGCCAGGGGGTTCCCCGACAGGGTGCCCGCCTGGTAGACCGGGCCCGCCGGGCTCAGGCGCTCCATGATCTCCCGCCGCCCGCCAAAGGCCGCCAGGGGCAGGCCGCCGCCGCAGATCTTCCCGAGGGTGACGAGGTCGGGATCCAGGCCGTAGCGCTCGGTGGCGCCGCCGCGGGCGAGGCGAAAGCCCGTCATGACCTCGTCGATGATCAGCAAGGTGCCGTACTTCTTGCAGAGGGCCTGCAGGCCGAGCAGGTAGCCCTCTTCGGGCGGGATGCAGCCCATATTGCCGGGCACCGGCTCGGTGATCACGGCGGCGACGGGGTGCGCGGCGAGGTGCCGCTCGATGGCGTCGAGGTCGTTGAAGGGAGCGGTGAGCGTGAGCGCCGCCACCGCGGCTGGGATGCCCGGCGAGCCTGGCTGGGCGAAGGTGGCCACCCCCGAGCCGGCCGCCACCAGCATGGCGTCGTGGCTGCCGTGGAAGTTGCCGTCGATCTTGATGATCAGGTCGCGGCCGGTGTAGCCGCGCGCGAGGCGCACGGCGTGCATGGTGGCCTCGGTGCCCGACGAGCACAGGCGCACCATCTCCAAGGCCGGGTGGGCCGCGCAGAGCTCCTCGGCGAAGAGCACCTCGCCCTCGGTGGGGGCGCCGAAGGTGGTGCCCTTGACCGCCTGGGCGGCGATCGCCGCCAGGATCTCCGGATCGGCGTGACCGAAGAGCAGCGGCCCCCAGGAGCCGATGAGGTCGTAGTAGCGGTTCTCATCGGCGTCGATGAGGAAGGGCCCCTCACCGCGATCGATGAAGAGCGGGTCGCCGGTGACCGCCGCGAAGGCGCGCACCGGAGAGTTGACCCCGCCCGGGATGTGCTGCCGGGCGCGGGCGAAGAGGTCAGACGAGCGAGGCGTTGGCTTCATGGGCGGCCCGCTATCCCATCCGGGGCCCCCGCGGAATCAGGGGCAGTCGCCCCACTGGCCGGCGTCGGCGTCGCGGGCGGTGCGCTCGTCGGCGCTGAACAGCCCTTCAAAGCTGGTGTTGGGCTCGATCGCCAGGGTCTCGGCGTAGCCGTTGCGCAGGAGCACCCGCTCGAAGAAGTCCTCTTCCTGGGTGCCGGTGTGGACGTAGGCCAGGGTCCGGTCGTAATAATCTGTACACTCGCCATCGAAGGTCAGCCAGACCTTTCGGCCCTCCAGTTGGGCGCGGGTGAAGGCCTGGGCATCGGGGCCATAGCACTCCGCCGCGCTGCCCTCATGGGCCACCTCGGGGGTGTCGACCCCGATGAATCGCACCTTTTCTGAGCCGCTTGGGGTGTCGACATAGGCAGTGTCACCGTCTACGACATAGTCGACGGTGACCAGGATCGGCTCGCGGCAGGGGTTGTCGCCGGCCGGCAGGGTGGTGGGATCGATCAAGGTGATTGGATCGATCTCGCCGGTATCATCGGTGTCATCGGGCAGGAAGGCGCCGGTGTCATCGCCCTTCTCGCCCTCCGAGACATCGCGGGTGGTGATGCAGGCGATCAGCAGCAGGTACAGCACGGGCGCTCCATCAGCGGGTGCGGGGGCGAAGGAGGCGGTCGCGGCGCCGCTCCAGGGCAGGATCGGTGAGGCCGGCGGAGAGCGCGCTCTCCACCTCGATCAGGGCGGCCTCGGGGCCTTGGATGCGCTCGATCGCCGTGGCGCGGCCGAGGTGGGCCAGGGCCTCTTCATCGGGGTCGGCGGCGGCGAGCAAGGCCCGCTCACTGGCGTCGAGGGCCGCGTCGGGATCGAGGTCAAGAAGCAGGCGGCCGAGCGAGACAGCGGCGGCGAAGGCGCAGGCGGGATCGGCCTCAGCGGCCTCCGGGGCCTCGATGGCGTGGGCGCGACTGCCGGCCTCTTCCCAGGCCTCGGCGGCGGCCAGCCAGCGCGGCCCGGCCCCGCGCAGGTCGCTGCGGGCCGACTCCTCGAAGGTGGCGGCGGCGCGGGCTGGATCGCGCAGGGCGGTGGCATAGAGCCCGGCCAGTTGGGCCAGGGCGGCGGCCCGGCCGGGGGCGCCCGGAAAGCGCTGGAGGCGCTCGCGCAGCAGGGTGATGGCCCGCTGGGGCTGGTGCAGCTCGAAGGCGGCGAGGGACGCGGCTTCGTCGAGGGCGGCGGCCTTGTCGGCCTGGCGGCCCCAACCCTCGGCCTCGGCGAGGCGGTCGCGGAGGGCCAGTTCGGCGCTCTGGCTGCCCTGGGGAGCGGCCCGGGCGGCGCCCATCAGCCGCGCCCCGACCAACAGACCCACCGCCAGCAGGGCCACCAGGACGCCCCGCAGCAGGTACCGCAGCTCAGCAGGCAGGGCGGTCAGGAGCGCCTCCAGGGTTCACCGGAGCAACCCGCCAGCGCGCGGGTGCGTCCGAAGCGGCCTATCCAGCCTACTCCTCGCCGTCCGCCTCGGTGGCCTCGGCCTCGGCGGCCACCTCTTCGGGCTCGATCGGGCTCACCGCCTCTTCTTCTTCGGCCTCGGCCTCGACCATGCGGGCGACGCTGACGAGGCGCTCGTTCTCCTCGATCTTCATGATGCGCACGCCCTTGGAGCTGCGGCCCACCTTGCGGATGTCGTCGGCGGCGCACTTGATGGCCCGGCCGTTGTTGGTGATCACCATCAGCTTGTCGCCGGGCAGCACGAAGACCGCGCCGGCCACGTTGCCGTTGCGCTCGTCGGTGTCGATGGCGATGATGCCGGTGCCGCCGCGCTTCTGCACGCGGTGCTCGGCGAAGTCGGTGCGCTTGCCGTAGCCCTTCTCGGTGACCGTGAGCAGCATCAGCTCTTCGCCCTCAGGCACGATCAGCATGGCGGCGAGCTCGTCGCCCTCGCGGATCTCGAGACCCTTCACGCCGCGGGCCACCCGGCCGACGTGGCGCACATGGGGGCTGCCGTCTTCGTCGAGGCCGGGGAAGCGCACGCTCTGGCCGCCGCGGGTGATGAGCAGGGTCTGCTGGGCGGTCTTGCAGAGGGCCACGCTGAAGAGCTCGTCGCCGTCGGCGCAGTCATAGGCCCGCAGTCCGCTCGACCGCAGGTTCTTGAACTCGTCCAAGCGGGTGCGCTTGACGAGGCCGAGCTTGCTGCAGAAGAGCAGGTCGACGTCGGCATCGAAGTCGTCGACCGAGATCACCGAGGCGATCTTGTCGCCGGCTTCGAGGCTGACGAGGTTGATGATCGGCGTGCCGCGGCCGTCGCGGGCGGCCTCGGGTACCTGGTAGGCCGGCACTTTGAAGACCTGGCCCTGGGTGGTGAAGACCAGCAGCACGCTGTGGGTGTTGGCCACGAACATCTGCTTCACGCTGTCTTCGACGCGGGTGCGCATGCCGCGCTTGCCCATCCCGCCCCGGCGCTGCTCTTGGAACTCGGCCGGGCTGGTGCGCTTGATGTAGCCATTCATCGACAGCGTGATCACCTGCTCTTCGGAGGCGATGAGGTCGTGAATGGCGATGTCGCCGCTGGCCTCGACGAAGCGGGTGCGCCGCTCGTCGACGAAGCGGGCGCGCAGGGCCATCAGCTCCTCGCGGATGACCTCCATCAGGCGGGTCTCCGAGCCCAGGATGGCCTCCAACTCGGCGATGCGCTTCTGCAGCTCGTCGTACTCGGCCTGGAGCTTGTCGCGCTCCATGCCGGTGAGGCGCTGCAGGCGCATGTCGAGGATGGCCTGGGCCTGGATCACCGAGAAGTCGAACTGGTTGACGAGGCCGTCGCGGGCGATGTCGGGGGTCTGGCTGGCCCGGATGAGGGTGATGATCTCGTCGAGCAGGTCGAGGGCGCGAAGGTAGCCCTCCAAGATGTGCCGGCGGTCGAGGGCCCGGCGCAGCTCAAAGCGCACCCGGCGCACGGTCACGTCGCGGCGGTGCTGCAGATACTCGTGCAGCATCTCCTTCAAGGTGAGCACGGCCGGCCGGTTGTTGACGATGGCCAGCAGGATGACGCCGAAGGTGGCCTGGAGCTGCGTGTGCTTGTAGAGCTGGTTGAGGATGATCTCCTTGACCGCGTCGCGCTTGAGCTCCATCACCACGCGCATGCCCTGGCGGTCGCTCTCGTCGCGCAGGGCGGAGATGCCCTCGATGCGCTTGTTCTTGACGAGGTCGGCGATCTCTTCGAGCAGGCGCGACTTGTTGGTCTGGTAGGGCAGCTCGTCGATGATGATGGCGTCGCGCCCGCCCTCCATCTCTTCGTAAAAGGCGTGGCCGCGCACCACCACGCGCCCCCGGCCTGTCTCGTAGGCCTCGCGCACCCCCGAGCGGCCGTAGATGGTGCCGGCGGTGGGGAAGTCCGGCCCGGGCACGATGCGCATCAGCTCGGAGACCGTGATCTCCGGGTTGTGGGAGAGCGCCATGACGGCGTCGATGATCTCGCCCAGGTTGTGAGGCGGGATCTTGGTGGCCATGCCCACGGCGATGCCGTCGGAGCCGTTGACCAGCAGGTTGGGGAAGGCCGCCGGCAGCACCGTGGGCTCTTCGGTGACGCCGTCGAAGTTGGGCTGGAAGTCGACCGTGTCCTGGTCGATCTCGTTCAGCAGCTCTTCGGCCAGCCGCGTCATGCGGCTCTCGGTGTAGCGGTAGGCGGCGGGCGGGTCGCCGTCGACGCTGCCGAAGTTGCCCTGGCCGTCGACCAGCGGGTACCGCATGTTCCAGGGCTGGGCCATGCGCACAAGGGCGTCGTAGACCGCGCTGTCGCCGTGGGGGTGGTACTTTTTGAGCACCTCGCCGACGACGCCGGCGCACTTGGAGAAGCGCCGGTTGGAGAGGTGCCCCTCGCGGAACATGGCGTAGAGGATGCGCCGGTGCACCGGCTTGAGGCCATCCCGCACATCGGGCAGCGCGCGGCCGATGATGACCGACATCGAGTAGTCCAGGTAGGAGTTGCGCATCTCCTGGTCGATGTCGATGGTGATCAGGTGGCGGGCGATGGGTTCCGGCGCGGAGGGGTCCATGGGGCGGGCGTCCAATGCAGGAGGCGAGAGCGCGGCGGAGCCGCACAAGGGGGGGCCGGTGTGCTAACACGCCCCGCGGCCGGCCGCTCTTTGTTCAGGTGGCCGGTCAGGCCGGGGTGTGAATCGAATAGGCCTCTTCGTCAAAGCGCCGCACCCGCCAGCGGTAGGAGAGCGTGCTGCCCGGCCAGATCGTAAAGTTCTGCCCCGCAGAATTGAGGTACCAGCTTTGACATCCGCTGGCCCACACCTGCGCAGACAGCGCACGGTCGACCTCGGCCACAAAGGCCTCCAGCCGCCCGGCCCGCAGCTCCACCGTGGCGCGGGGCCCGCGGGCCCGGGTCGCGGCGATGGCCTGCAACACGTACTCCACCTGGGCTTCGATCATGATGACCACGCTGTTGTGGCCGAGCGCCGTGTTGGGGCCGAGCAGCAGGAAGGCGTTTGGGAAGCCGGGGGCCGTCACCCCGAGGTAGGCCCGCGGCCGGATGCCCCAGAATTCCGACAGCGACTGGCCCCCCTTGCCAAAGACCTCCATGGCGCCGAGCGGGGCGTCCACCGAGAAGCCCGTAGCAGCGATGAGCGTGTCGACCTCGAGCAGGCGGCCTGAGGCCAGCCGCAAGCCCCCTGGCTCCACCGCGGCGACCGCCTCGGTGTGCAGGTGGACATGGGGCTTGTTGAAGGTGGGGTAGTAGTCCGAGCTGATGAGGATGCGCTTGCAGCCGGCGGCGTAGGTGGGGGTCAGCGCCCGGGCGGTGGCCGGGTCGGTGACCTCGGCGGCGATGCCCTGGCGCATCAGGCGCATGAACAGTCGGCTGATCAGGCCGCTGCGCTGAAAGATGAGCGGATATCGCGCTTCTTGCAGGGCGTAGAGCAGGGTGCGCAGGCCGCGCATCAGGCCCGGAACCTGGGCGAAGGCGGTCTTCTCGGCCTCGCCATAGGCCCGATCCTGGCGCGGCACGATCCAGGGCGGGGTGCGCTGCACCACATGGAGGGTCGAGGCCGCATCGGCGATGTTGGGTACCACCTGGACGGCGCTGGCCCCGGTTCCCAGCACGGCCACGCGCTTGCCGCGCAGGTCGGTGCCCTCGGGCCAGGCGGCGGTGTGAATCCGCTCGCCGGCGAAGGTGTCGAGGCCGGGGAGCGAGGGCCAGCGCGGATCCTTGAGGCCGCCGACGCCAAAGATCGCAAAGCGGGCCACAAAGACCCGGCCGTCGGTGGTGGTGACCGTCCACTGTCCATCCGCCCAGCGGGCGGTGGCCACCTCGGCGCCATAGCGGATGCGCGGCCCGAGTTGGTGCTTCTCGGCGCAGCCTTCGAGGTAGGCCCGCAGCTCGGCGTGGCCGGCGTAGGTGCGGCTCCAGCGCGGGTTGAGCTCAAAGCTGAACGAATACAGATGGCTGGCGATGTCGCAGGCGGCGCCGGGGTAGCGGTTGTCGCGCCAGGTGCCGCCGAGGGCCGCGGCCCGGTCGAGGAGGAGGAAGTCGTGGAGCCCCTCCTGCTGCAGGCGGATCGCCGCCCCCAGCCCAGAGAAGCCCGTGCCGACGATGAGGACAGTGGTGGACTCGACCGCCATGGCTACTCCTCGCCCTCTTCGGCCAGCTCGGCCTCGTCGGGGGCCTGGGCTTGGGGGGGATGCAAGGCGGCGTGGATCTTCTCGGCGAGGCGGGCCGAGAAGCCCGGCGTGGCCGCGAGCTGCTCCACCGTGGCCGTCTTCAGGGCCCGCAGGCTGCCAAAGTGCTCCAGCAGCGCCGTGCGCCGGGCGGGCCCCACGCCGGGCAGGGCGTCGAGCTCGCTCGTGAGCGTGCGCTTGCTGCGCTGCTTTCGGTGGAATTGCACGGCGGTGTGGTGGGCCTCGTCGCGCAGATGCTGGAGCAGGTTCAAGGCCGGGCTGTTGGCGGCGAGGCGAAGCGGGTTTTGCACGCCCGGCAGCACCAGCTTGTCGGTGGCCTCGCGATCGCCCTTGGCCGCCTCGGTGCGGGGCTTGACGAGGCCGACGAGGCCGAGCACCGGCTTGTCGACGCGGCCATGGGTGGCGGCCGTGTACTGATCGATGAAGCCGAGCTCCTCCCAGATGGCGCGGGCGGCGCTGACCTGGCCCTTTCCACCGTCCACCACGATCAGATCGGGCAGGTCGCCCTCGGCGAGGCCGCGGCGCAGCCGGCGCCCGAGGATCTCCCGCATCGTGGCGAAGTCATCGGCGCCCACCACGGTCTTCACCTTGTAGCGGCGGGAGCGGGCCCGATCGGGCACCCCATCGGTGAAGACCACGCGGCTGGCGACGGGATCGGTGCCCTGGATGTTGGAGTTGTCATAGCACTCGATCACCCGGGGCACCGTAGACAGTCGACAGAGGCGCATCAGCTCTTGCATCGCCCGCTCGCGGCGCTCCTCGTCGGACTCCCGGCGGGTGAAGGCCCCCTTGGCGTTGCTGGTGGCCAGCTCCACGAGGTCGACGCCGTCGCCGCGCTGGGGCACCCGCAGGCGCAAGGCCGCCCCACGGCGCTCGCTCAGGACCTCGATGAGGGCGTCGAGATCGGCGGGGGGCAAGGGGAGGAGCACCTCGGGCGGGGCCTCGACGCCTTCTTTGTACCAGGCGTTGAGCAGGCTGCTGAGCAGCTCGCCATCCTCCACCACCACGTCGGAGAAGGGCAGCAGCAGCGCCTCTTCCATCAGGCCGCGGCGCACCGGCAGGATCGCCACCATGCCGCGGTCGCCCGAGCGATGCAGGCCCCAAACGTCGCGGCTGCCGAGCTTGGGATCCACCACCTGCTGCCGCGAGAGGCTGGCCTCGATCGCCCGGATGAGATCGCGCAGCCGGGCGGCGTCCTCGAAGGCCTCGCGCTCGGCGGCGGCGAACATCTGCGCTTCGAGCCGCTTCATCAGCTCGGCGTTGCGGCCCTCCAAGAAGAGCAGGCTCTGATCGAGGATCTCGCGGTAGCTGTCGGGGGTGGCGAGGCCGACGCAGGGGGCCACACACTGGCCCATCTGGTGCAGCAGGCAGGGGCGCTTTCGGCTGGCCAGCTCGCGATCGGTGCAGGTGCGCAGCGGAAAGCGGCGGTTCAAGAAGGCCAGGGTGGCCCGGGCGCGGGTGGCCGAGGCGAAGGGGCCAAAGTGCCGCACCCGGGCCTTGGGCTGGATGCCGCGGACGAGCTTGTACCGGGGCCACTTCTCGCTGGGATCGATGCGCAGGTGCAGGAAGTTGGCGTCGTCGACCAGCTTGGTGTTGAAGCGCGGGCTGTGCTTCTTGATCAGGGTGTTTTCGAGGATCAGCGCCTCTTTTTCGGTGTGGACAACCATCACCTCGACGCTGTGGGCCATGTGCACGAGGTAGGGCACCATCGCGCGGCCGTCGTTGCCCTGCAGGTACTGGCGCACCCGGCTCTTCAGGTTGCGCGCCTTGCCCACGTAGATGACGTTGCCACGCCGATCCTGGAAGAGGTACACCCCCGGTTCGGCCGGCAGACGCTCGGACTGCGCGAGCAGCTCGCCGGCCATGGCTAGCGCACCGCGAAGCGGTAGGGATCGGTGAGCAGCAGGGCGTCGCGATCGAGCTCGCGGCAGACCTCGCTGCCGTCGCGTTTGACGGCGCAGAGCTTGTGGCGGCGCTCATCCTCGGGCAGGGGCACCATCGCGGGAGCGGGCCCCAGCTCCACGCCGTCAAAGCGCAGCATCAGGCCGGCCGGCTCGGTCTCCACGCGCACCGCCGCCGCCGGGCTGGCCTCCACCGGCGCCAGGGCCGCCGCCTCTTCGGCCGCTGGCTCTTCGGCCGACGCGGGCTCGGCGGGTGCCACCGCCGGGTCCTGCTCGGGCACCAGCCACCAGACGCCAAAGAGCAGCGCCGCCACCACGGCCACGCCCAGCAGCAGCGGCCAGCTCGCCTGTTGGGGCTCCAGCTCCATCTCGCGCACGGGGCTCGTGTCCATCTCCTCGCGCAGGACGGCCAGATCGCGGGCCGGCTCGCTCCACTTGCCGGCGCCCAGCTCGGCTTCGCGGGACTCGGCGCCGGTGACCCCCGACAGGCCCTCCCAGCGCGCCGGGCCGCCCCGATCCCGATCTTCGCCGAGGCGCTCGCTCGACGGCGCGGGCGGCGGCGCGGGCCGGGCAGGCTCTACCGGGGCAGGCGGGCGCGGTGGGGGGCTGATCGGCGCCGGGCGCACCGGCGTTGCGGCGGCGCGGGGGGCC
>JBEIQK010001032.1:0-1930 GCA_040376505.1 Alphaproteobacteria bacterium
CCCGTCGGCGCGATCGACACGGCGGGGCGGGCCTACGGCGCGGCGGCGTCGGCCGCGCTGGGGGCGACCTTGGCGAAGCAGGCGACGATGGCGGCGTCGGAGACGTCGCTGGGGTTGTCGCAGGGGTGCTCGACCTTGATGTCGCCGCGGCCGCGGCTGGCGAACTGGATCCAGGGCCGCAGGGCCGGGTCGTCGTGCTCGGGCGGCAGGCGGTCGGGGGCCACCTTGCCCTTGAAGCCCATCCGCAGCGTGTTGCTGTCGGAGCCGGCGTAGCGGCCGCGCTCGATCATCCGCTGGCCCAGACACTGGTTCCACTCGTTGCTGGCCTGCCAGGAGCGGAAGTTGAGGTCGAGCACGGTGAAGAGCTTCTGGAAGGGCGGCTCCAGGCGCCAGGGCACGGCGGCCGGCAGCCCGGTCGAGGCGGCCAGGGCGTCTTTCTGGAGAAAGACCGTCAGCATGCCAGCGAGGATGAGGGCGGCCTGCCGGTCGCGCACCACATAGCCGGCGTCGCCCTTGGACTCGGCCTCGTAGGCGTAGAGCTTGCGCGCCACGCCGGCGTTGACATCGGCCTCGGAGACATAGCGGGGGGCCGAGAGCGACAGGTCGGTGGGCTGCACCGCGACCGCGGTGTAGAGCCGGGCGGCGATGCGCTGGCAGGCTACGTCTTCGCGCAGGTCGGCGTCCCAAAGCTCGGGCTGGAGCAGGGTGTCGGCGCCGAGGCGGATCACCCGGGCGTTGGGGTAGCCCTCTTCGGTGACCACGCTGCGGGCGGCGTAGCGGTCGGGCAGAATGCCCTTGCCTTCTTCGGCCAGGGCGGCGCGCTGCTGGGCGGCGAGCGGCGTGGTGCGCATCGGGCCAAAGGCCAGCTCGGCGATGCGGCGGTCGGCCTGGGTGCGGCTCAGCTCCATCGAGAAGCCGATGAGCTGGGCGCGGCTCTTCAGCTTCTTGATCGGGCCCTCGATGTCGGCCTCGGTCCACTGCTGGTTGAGGAGTTGGGGCCAGGGGCGGCTGTCGACCGAGAGCACCGTGGTGGACGCGACGCCGGCGGCCTTGCCCAGGCCCATCGCCAGCTCCAAGGCGGTGAGCAGGCCCAGGCGGTCGCCCCAGGCGCCGTCCATCATCCAGCCCTTGCCGGTCTTGCTGTTGGGATCGTGCTCGTTGAGGACCGGCCACAAGGCGCCGGGCACGGCCCCCGAGGCGAAGACCGCCAGCGCCGCGGAGCCCTCGCCTTTGCAGTCCATGCGGTCGCAGGTGAGCGGCAAGCGCAGGCCATCGATCACCCGGCTGGCATTGGGCACCCACAGCGCGCCCTTGTCGTTTTGGTACACCGACAAGGAGCTGCGGGCGCCGCCACCGTAGGCGTCATCCATCACCCGGATCTGCCGCTTGGGCTTGCCGGCGAGCAGGGCCTTGGTGTCCATGTCTTCGCGCTGGGCGGCGAGCTGATCTTCGCGCAGGTGCAGCGGATCGACCTTCTGACTCAGCAGGTTGAGCAGCAACATGCTGGCGCCCGACACGGTGGACCAGGCGTCGACCTCGTCGAAGAGCGAGCGCTCCTGGCCTTGGGCGAGGAGCATGGCGTCGAGGCCGATCAGCACGCCCTCGGTGTAGAAGGCGGCCCGGTAGCCGCCGCCGTTGGCCGCCACCACGAGCGGCACCCGCCCGATGTCGCGCTGAAGCTGGAGCGAGCTGCCCCAGGTGGCGATTGGGTTGCGCCAGGGCTCGCCGGCCGGGGCGGGGGGGCTGGCCGCCAGCTCCACGCCGGCCGCCGGGTAGGCCGCCTCCAAGAAGCGCAGCGAGACGGTGTGCTCGACCGCAGGCGGCGCGGGAGCCGGCGGCGCGGGAGCCGGCGGTTCTTCGGTGAGGGCGAAGAGCAGGGGGATCAGGGAGACAGGCACAGCGGCGTCCATGGGGGCGCTCCGGCCATCGG
>JBEIQK010000060.1:0-15353 GCA_040376505.1 Alphaproteobacteria bacterium
GCCCCCGCGGTCGCCCCGGCCGAGGCCCCACCCGCCGTCGAGGCCGCGCCCGCCGCCGAGGTCCCGGCGGCCAGCCCAGCGGTGGCCCGCGCACCCACGGGCCCACCCTCCACCGCCCCCATCAAGAAGCCCGACGGGCGCGCCAAAGCAGCCAAGGACACCCCCAGCACCAGCACGCCCGAGCCGGTCGCCGCCACCCCGGCGGAGCCCGCCCCCGCGCCCACGCCCGTCGCCGCCGAGGCCCCGCCGCCCACAGCACCGGTCGCCAAGACCCAAAGCTGCACCGACCGCCTCACCCGCGGCAGCCCCTCGGGCTTCCTCAATGTTTCGGCCGGGGCCGGACGGATCTTTGAAGTCAAGGTAGACGGATGCAAGCTGGGCCGCACAGTGCTCCGCACCCGCCTCATCACCGGCGCACACGAGGTAGTCGTGACCGACCCCGCCACCGGCCAGAGCTGGACCCGCTCCGTCTCGATCGAAGAGGGCCGCACCTCAACCGCCGCGGTGGAGCCATGATCGCCGCCCTGCTGGCCCTGTGGAGCGGCGTGGCGGCGGCCCGCACCGCGGTGGTGGTGCTGCGCAGCGACGATCTGCCGGTTTACTCGGCGCCCATCGAGTCCTTCACCCGCGAGTTGGGGCTGCCCATCCAGGTGATGGACCTGCGCGGCGACAAGAGTCAGGCCCTGCGTGCCGCCCAGCAGCTCCAGGCCGACCCGCCCCCCCTCATCTTCGCGCTCGGGGCCAAGGCCGCCTACATCGCCACCCAGCAGCTCCCCCAGGTGCCGCTGATCTACGCGATGGTCGTCGATCCGGCCCGCTACGGCATCGAGGGCATCCAGGTCACCGGCATCAGCATGCAGGTGCCCCCCGACATGGTGCTGGCCCAGTTCCAGCTCTTCGCCCCCCGGGTCAAGCGCATCGGCCTGCTCGTCTCCTCCGACAATTCCGACCCCAACGTGGGCGCCGCCATCGAGGCCGCCCGCAGCCTCGGCTACAAGGTCACAGCCCGGCGGGTCACCCCCGGCGACGACCTGCGCCGCTCCTTCTCGGCCCTCCGCCGCGAGGTCGACGCCATCTGGCTGCTGCCCGACAGCCACATCCTCACGCCGGCCAATTTCCGCCTGCTCCAGCAAGAGACCCGCCGCTCGCGCATGCCCTTGCTGGTCTACTCCGAGGCCCTGGTGGAGGCCGGCGCGCTCTTCTGCGTGGCCCCCGACTACGCCAACCTCGGCGGGCAGGCCGCCGTGCTGGCCCAGCGCATCCTCAACGGCGAGAACCCCGGCGCCATCACGCCCGAGGCCCCCACCGCCTCGCGGGTGGTGCTCAACCGCGAGACCCAAGACGCCATCGGTCTCAAGGTCGAGGCCTCCCTTCTTGACTTCGTCGACAGCGTGGTGCACGAGCCCACGCGCCGGTGAGCCCATGACCGCGCCCCGCATCAGCGTTGTCCTCCCGACGATGAACCGTCGGGTCGAGATCGGCCCCTTCCTCGACACGCTTCTTGAACAGAGCCAGCGCCCCCACGAGCTCGTGGTGATCGACGCGGGCGCCGATCGGGTCGAAGACCTGCTGGTGGAGCGGCTCGCCGGCAGCGGCGTGGCCCTGGTCTACGAGACCAGCCGGCCCGGCACAAGCGTGCAGCGCAACCGCGGCATCGAGCTTTCCTCGGGCGACCTCATCTTCTTCCTCGACGACGATGTGCGCCTGCTGCCCGACTACATCGAGGCCACCCTCAACGCCTTCGCCACCCCGTCGAGCCCGCCGGTGGGCGCGGTGATGGGCACCTTCGCCAATGAGAACTTCCGCGACCCCACGGGCGCGGCGGTGGCCCGACTGTTCAGGCTCACCCACCATGCCGAGGGGGATCAGTCGGTGATCTACCCCACCGGGGCCATTCGCTGGCTTCAGTCGCCGACCAAGGTGGTGGCCATCCCCGCCGCCGCCACCGGCCGGGTGGCCTACCGCAAAGAGGCCCTGGCCACCGAGCGCTTCGTCGAGTTCCTGCCCGGCTACACCCTGGCCGAAGACCTCGACCTCTCCCAGCGGGTGGCCCGCCACTGGACCCTGCTGCAGACCCCCTACGCCCGCCTGCACCACAAAAAGTCCACCGCCAATCGAGGCGGCATGGGCGACCGGGCCGCGCGGGTGGTCTACAGCCACTGGTACCTCTTCCGCCAGCACCAGCCCCAGGACCCGGCCCACCTCGCCGCCTTCGCCTGGTCCAACGTCGGCCTCGCCGCCCTGCAGGTGGGGGGGGCCCTGCGCCAGGGGCAGCTCCGGCCGGTCTTGTCGGGATTGATCAAGGGATACCGCCTCTGCGCCAAAGACCTGCGTCCCTAGGCTACACTGCGCCCTCGCCGCTGGAGAACCCCATGCACCGCCCCCTCCTCGCCCTGCTGCTGCTCGCCTGCGGCAGTGACTACGACCTGCTCAACGAAAAAGCCGATGAAAAGCCGGGGCGCGACACCGACGCCACCGACGAGGACGACACCGGGCCCTTCGCCGACATCGACGCCTGCGGCGATCCGCCCCAGCCCGCGCCCAGCCCGGTGCCCCTCAACGACGAGTGCGAGGTGGAGCTGTCCACCGGCAGCTTCACACCGGTGGTGGAGTGGAGCTACGGCAGCTCGGCCTTCTGCGGCCCGGCGGGCGTGGGCCAGATCGTCGACACCAACAGCGATGGCCTCATCGACAGCGAAGACATCCCGATGGTGCTGATCTACCAGAACCAGCGCGTGATCGCGCTCAACGGCCGCACCGGCACGCCGCAGTGGAGCACCACCGCGATGTACGGCCAGGACGGCGGCTTCGCCATCGGCGACGTCGACAACGACGGCCAGCCCGACGTGGTCACCGCCAGCGAGAGCAAGGTGTGTGCGCTCTCGGGCAGCAACGGCGCCGAGAAGTGGTGCAAGACCGGCCTGAACAGCAGCCTCGACCCCTACGGCTACTCCTACCCCTCCCTCGCCGACATGGACGGCGACGGCAACGTGGAGGTGGTGGTGGGCGACGCCATCATCCGCGGGGCCGACGGCACCCTCCTCGCCCGCGGCGGCCGGGGCAAGGGGGCGGCCCCCTACGGCGGCTCCGGCGTGGGCGGCACCTACGGCGCCCTCTCCGCCGTCATCGACCTCGACGGCGACGGCAGTCTGGAGGTGGTCACCGGCAGCACCGCCTACAACAAAGACGGCAGCGTGAAGTGGGACAACGGCGGCCTCGACGGCCTCGTCGCCGTGGCCGACTTCGATGGCGACGGCCAGGGCGAGATCGTCAAGACCAGCGGCATCTATGTCTACGGCATGGAGTCCGACGGCACGGTGGCCTGGGGCCCCCTCACCTACTCCGGCAACCTCAGCGCGCCGGGCATCGATGACCTCGACGGCGACGGTCAGCCCGAGATCGTCTTCGCCGCCCAGAACTCCCTGGTGGCCCTGAACTGGGGCGGCTCGGTGAAGTGGAACGCCGCCATCACCGATGCCAGCGGCGCGGCCGGCCCCACCTTCTTCGACTTCGAGATGGATGGCTACCCCGAGGTGCTCTTCGCCGACGAGACCACCGTGCGCTTCTTCTCTGGCCTCGACGGCAGCGAGAAGTTCCGCTCCACCGCCCACGGCTCCTACACAATCCTGGAGACTCCGGTGGTGGCCGACATCGACGGCGACGACCAGGTGGAGATCATCGTCGGCCACTGCGTCTACTCGGGCTCCTATGGCGGGGTCACCGTCTATGGCGACGCCGATCAGACCTGGCCCCCCGGCCGCAAGATCTGGAATCAGCACGCCTACTACATCACCAACATCGAAGACAATGGCACGGTGCCCAGCCCCACCGAGGCCAACTACTCGCTCTACAACAGCTTCCGCTCGGGCGACGTGGGCCGCCCGCCCAGCGAGTACTGGGATCTGACCGCCGAGATCCTCGACGTCTGTGAAGACGACTGCGACGAGGGCAAGGTCTACATCGCCGCCCGCATCGCCAACAACGGCAACATCGAGGCGCCGAGCGGGCTGCCCGTGAGCCTGCGCGCCAACGCCGGCGGTCCGATCGTCGCCTCGCTGCTGACCCCGGCGGCCATCCCCTCGGGCACCACCGGGGAGATGGTGCTCTTCGAGGTCGCCTCCGCCGATCTGGCCGGCTCGACCCCGGTGGTGGTCGCCGACGAGAACAGCGCGGGCGTGGGCTCGATCTACGAGTGCAGCGAGGTCAACAACGCCGCGGCCTGGTCTGAGACGGTCTGCGACTGAGATTGTGCCGCGGCGCGCAACCCAGGGTGCGCGCCGCGGGGGCTGTCGGTCCGGCGGCGGCGCGGATAGAGGCAGCCATGCCTGAATTTGACGTCCCCCACCCCGCAGAGAACCCCCACCGCCCCTTCCTCGACGAGACGCTGGTTCTGGACTGGCCGCTCCACTCCATGGGGGTGAGCGGCGCCTTGAGCGGCGCCGGGGTGTCCGTCCACCTCGTCGACACCGGGCTCGCCACCGATTCGCACCCGGCCCTGGACGGGCGCCTGTCCGGCGCCATCCGCGCGGGGGCGGACTTCTCGTCCTCCGCCGGCCTCAACGCCAACGACGACCTCCTCGACCACGGACTCGCGATGGCCAGCGTGATCGTGGGCTCAAGGGAGGGCGCCCCCCTGCGCGGCGTCTCGCCGGGCGCCACCGTCACCGTTCACAAGGCCCACAACTGGCCGGTGCTGCACACCCGCGGCTCCCGGCGCGCTGCCGCCAAGGCGATCGAAGAGGCCATCGAAAAAAGCGCACAGATCGTGTCGATCAGCATGGGGTGGGGCTGGGCCGGCAAGGCCCTGCGCCAGGCGGTCGCGCGGGCCGACGAGGCGGGCGTCCTGGTGATCGCCGCGGCCGGGCAGCTCTCCACCGATCCCCACAAGACCTTCCCCGTCTCGACCCTCATGGCCCCCGGGCGACTGCACACGGTGGTGGGGGTGGCCGCCGGGGACGCCCAGCGTCGGGCCTGCACCTGGTCTGCCCGCGGCCCCGAGGCCGACGTCACGGCGCCGGGAGACGGCGTCTGGGGCGCCCGCTTCTACCGAGGCGAGGCCTGCACGGTCATCCACGAGGAGCGGGAGCTCCCCCTCCTGCGCAGCAGCGGCACCTCCCTGGCCACGGCCTGCACCGCCGGCGTCGCGGCGCTGTGGATCGAGCACCGCACAGGCCTGAACCTGTCCACGGCACCCTCCCTCTTTCGCCGGGCGCTGCGGGCCGCCCGCCTCGACGCGCTGACCCACACCAGCCAGGGCGCCCCCCTCCACGAGCCGAGCCACTGGGGCGCCGGCTGGCTCGACCTGCCCCGCCTGCTGGCGGCCGACCCCCTCCAGGCCCCGCCCAGCCGGCCGCCGACCTCGGATGGCGTGGAAGAGCTGCTGGCGCTCCTCCTCGGCGGTGAGGCCCCCGCCGACCCGGCCCTCGCCCGCTGGCGCCTGCGGCGGCACCTGCGCGAGCTCTCCGAAGACGGTCTCTCCGACCTGCTCGACGACGCCGGAGAGGAGCTGGGCGCCTACGCGATCGACAACCCGGCCGGCCTGCACAGCCTCCTCGAAGAGTCGCCCAACGCCTTGCTCCCCGACGCCCCCCGCTCCCTGCGCGAGGCCCTGCTCCGCTCCCCCTGAGGCGATCGGCCGCTAAAAGCGCAGCTCGGCCCCAACCGTCACCACCCGGCCCTCTCCGTCGATGTCGGAGGGGTACTTGGCCACGATGGCGCCGGTGTCATCGGTGGTCGTGGCGTTGGCGTCATCCAGGTAGATCAGGTGTTTGTACTGGGTGTTGAGCAGGTTGTGGACGCCGACATCGACGCGGACTCGATCGTCGGCGAGGCTGCCCGTGGCGAGCCCCAGGTGCACCAGGCCGAAGGGCGCGCCGTCGGGCAGGCCGGCGTCGGGTGACCAGTCCGCGCGCGGTCGGGCGCTGTAGCCCTCCCCCACCACGTTGAGCGAGAGCCCATCGACCAGCTCGAGGCCCAGGCGCGCCCGGCCCATGTGGGTGGGAAAGCCATACTGGGCCGTGTCCAGGGTGAGGTCGGTCGCCTGGGTGAACGAATAGGAGAGGTTGACGCTGGCCCGCCCCGGGTCCCACTCGCCCTCGGCCTCGCCGCCCACGGCCCGGGCCTCGCCGCGGTTGTCGAAGTAGGCGTCGCCCAGCACCGGATCGCGCTCATTGGAGAGGTTGATCTCCTGCCCGATGAAGGAGGTGAAGCCGGCCACCCGGGCCTTCACCGTCTTCGAGGCCACCCAGGCCACCTCAGACTCGATGGTGTCGATCTGTTCAGGCCTCAGGTTGGGGTTTCCGGCGGTGAAGACATTGTTGCCTGCGTCATCCTTGACCACCCGCACCAGCAGCTCGCGGGCGGTGGGGGCGCGAAAGGCGCGACCGTACAACATCTTTACGGTCAATCCCTCAGTGGGGATGAGCAGCAGGCCGGCGCGGGGGCTGGCGAAGAAGCCAAAGTAATTCTGGTAGTCGCCGCGCAGGCCGCCGGTGACCTCCATCCACCAGGTCGCCGTCCAGGTGTGCTGGGCGTAGGCGAACAGATCGCTGATCAGCTCCTTGCCGGGGGCGATGCCAAAGGTCGAGGGCGTGACCGGGTCGTGGGAGAAGTCGTCATAGACCACATCCTCGAGCTGCACCACCTGGGTGAGCTCAGCCCCCACGCCGCCCACGGTGGTGTGCGAAGGCCCGGGTTGGGCCTGCACCTCCACGCCGCCGCCGTAGCGGTGGGTGGTCTTCTCGGCCTTGACGAGGCGCCCGGTGAGCGAGGTGGACAGACTCCCATCGTCGGCCGCGGTGGTGACCGGATCGCCGAGGAAGGCGTAGGTGCCGGGGTTGTCGAAGCGCTGGGCGTAGGCGTAGGGCGAGACCTGGCCCAGCGCGCCGAGCCCCTGGGTGTAGCGCACCTGGGCGCCCACGTTCTGGTAGGCGAAGCGGAAGTCCTCCATGCCGGCGAAGAGCACGTCGAGGGGGTCATCCTGCTCGTTGGTGAAGTAGGTGTGCTGGTAGTCGAAGAGCTGCACCCCTGCCTCCAGCCCGCCGAGGTTCAGCGTGAAGCCGGCCGAGAGCGCCCGCCGGGGGTGCTGGGCGTTGACGTTGGCATTTCCCTTGGGACTGACATCCACCCCCAGACCGTCCAACTCCAGGCTGCGGGCGTAGGCGCGTACCTCGCCGCCGCGGGGGCTCAGCCGATCGGCCACCACCACCGATATCCCCCGCCGCCCGTCGCTGCCCACCTCGGCGCGGGCGAAGCCGCCCTGCAGATCGGCGGCCCGGTAGGTGACGACATTGACCACGCCTGCGAAGGCGTTGGTGCCGTAGACCGCCGACCCCGGGCCTTTGATCACCTCGATCTGTTTTACATTGACCAGCGGCACATAGTCATCGATCCAGGCGTGGGCGTAGACCCCGTCGTACCAGGGCACGCCGTCGAGCAGCAGCAGGATCTTGTTGTTGTCGGGGCTCACCACGCCGCGGAACCAGGCGAGCGAGCGGCCCTCCTTGGAGGTGGTGATGTAGATGCCCGGGATCTGGGCCAGGGCGTCGGCCAGGGAGCGGCAGCCCCGGGCCCGCAGCTCGGCGTCGGTGAGCACCGTGACCAGCGAGGGCGCCTGCTCCACCGTCTGGGCGAAGCGGGTCGCGACCGTCACCACCCGCTCCTCGGCGCGGAAGAGGTCGGCCTCGTCCTGCTCGCTGAAGGGGTCGACCGGCGCGGCCTCCGCAGAGAGGCTCACCGCCAAGGCCAGCAGGGAGAGCAGGGGGGTCGGCATCAGGCCCTCACAGCGCGGGGAGCCTCGCCCTTAGCATGAGCCAGCGCCCCTGGGCTCACGCCGGGCGGGTCCACTGATCTTGCAGCGACTGGGGCAGCTCGAAGGTGACGGCCTCCCCGCCGCGCTCGATGGCCAGCACCTTGCGCATGAAGGCGAGGCCCACCTTCTCCCACAGCTCGCGCTCGATGAGGTTGCCCTGGTGCTGCCCCCGATCGGCCCAGCGCACCAGCGCCGTGTACACCGGGATCACCCCGCGGGTGAAGTCGGCGGGCGCGACGCCGAGGAGGTCGGCCACGCGGTCGCCGGCGAGGTAGCGCGTGAGCGTGGGGTTCACCCCATCGAAGAGCTCCCCCGGCGTGACCCCGTCGGCGAAGCCCAGCAGGGCGCGCTCCAGCGCCGCACCTTCCGGCGTGGCGCCGTGCTGGCGGGCGGCCACCCGCGTCCGCAGGGCCCTCGCCTCGGCCGCCGTCGCCGGCAGCAGGGCCTCTTCGACCCCCATCACATGGCCGATCAGCCGCCAGGCGTGGTGGTAGGCCTGCTCCTCGGCCGGGCTCAGCCGGGCGCCGGCCTTGTACAGGCAGTCGAGCACCGAGACCCCGAAGGTGGTGAGCGTGAAGGCGAGGTCTTCCTGGTTGATCGGCACCCCCCAGGCCGCCGCCCGGTAGCGCCGCTCCTGGCCGACCAGCCGCCGCAGGCCGGCGTGCAGCAGGCGCACCCGCTGGGCGCTGCGCAGGCCCCGCTTGCCCGGGCGCAGGCTGCCCGGCGTCATCACATCCACCACCATCTGCTGGGTCTCGGCGATGCGGCGGTGCACGAGGCTGTCAATGCGCTGGGAGAGGGCGAGGACCTGCACGCCGTGGGCGCAGGCGTAGCACTCGGGCAGGCTGCGGTAGAGCAGGGCGCCCAGGGCAGGCATCGAGTACCGCGCGAAGACCTCCTGCCCCAGGTGCACCGCCTCGGGGCTCGCCCAGGCCGGCCAGATGGAGGCCTGGGCCAGAAAGTCTTCGACCGCGTCGGGCAGGGCGACGGGCACCACGCCGGGACGCGCCGCGAGGCGCTGGAGCAGGCGGTTGGTGCGCCCCACGTCCCCATCGGCGTAGAGACCGGCCACGACCTGATCGGCGAGGGGGTCGCCGCGGCGGCGGGCAGCGTTGAGCGAGGCGTCCGACCAGCGGGGGTCGGCCAGATCTGCGACATTCGGGCGTTGCATCATCCAGACTCCTCACCCGCGGGCCCGACGCCGGCCAGCCCCCGCCGCCCTTGACCCCTGGTTGACGGATCCGCCGAGACGTGGCACAACAACCGTGCCGAGGACCGTCGTCCTCCCCCTTTCCCGGCGCCGCCCTCGCCCCCGCCGGGGCAGCGCCACCCCGCTTTCGGTGGGCTTCGGCCCACCAACCCTTTCCCCACCCCCCTTTTCAGGCCGCGGGAGCGTACATCGACATGACGCGCCATCGCTGTTCGGCAGACCCCCCGTCCCAGACGGGCGTGGGTCGGACCAGCGCCCGCTCCGGTCTCCCGGCGGCCGCACGGAGTCAGCTTTGGGTCACGAGATCATCGTCAACAAGACTGGGAGGGAGACCCGCGTCGCCCTGATGGAAAACGGGCAGCTCGCCGAGCTGCACGTCGACCGCGGCGACAACCGCAGCGCAGTGGGCAATGTCTACTTCGGCAAGGTGGTGCGGGTGCTCCCCGGCATGCAGGCCGCCTTCGTCGACATCGGCCTGGAGCGCGCGGCCTTCCTCTACGTCGGCGACATCTTTCCTGAATTTTTGGAGCATGGCCACGGCGACGAGCAGGAGCTCGACGATCCCGAGGCCACCGTGGCCGAGGCTAGCCCCCGCAACCAGCCCCGGGCTGGTCAGCCGCCGATCCAGGACCTCCTCAAGGAGGGCCAGGAGATCCTCGTTCAGGTCGCCAAAGACCCGATCGGCACCAAGGGCGCCCGCATCACCACGCACATCACGCTGCCCGGTCGGTACATGGTCTTCATGCCGACCGTCGATCACGTCGGCATCAGCCGCCGCATCGACCGCGACCGCGAGCGGCGCAAGCTGCGCGAGTTCGTCGAGAAGAACCGCCCCAAGGGCGCCGGCTTCATCGTGCGCACCGTCTGCGAGGGCCAGCCGATGTCGGCGCTCAAGCAGGACATCGACTACCTGCTCGGCACCTGGACGAAGATCCAGGAGGGCAGCAAGAACGCCAAGGCGCCGGCCCTCATCCACGCCGATCACGGCCTCGTGCTGCGCGTCGTCCGCGACGCCTTCACCGAGGAGGTCGACCGCATGGTGATCGACGAGCGCGCGCTGTACGAAGAGGTCACCGGCTTCATGAAGGACTTCATGCCGGTCCTGCGCGAGCGCGTGCAGTTCTACCGGGCGCCGGAGCCCGTCTTCGACACCTTCGGCATCGAGACCGAGATCACCCGCAGCCTCGGCCGCAAGGTCTGGCTGAAGAGCGGCGGCTACCTCGTCATCGACCAGACCGAGGCGCTCACCGCGATCGACGTCAACAGCGGCAAGTTCGTGGGCTCCAGCAGCCTCGAAGACACCACGCTGGCGATCAACCTCGAAGCGGTCAAGGAGATCGTCTACCAGCTCCGCCTGCGCAACATCGGCGGCATCATCGTGCTCGATCTCATCGACATGGAGAAGGCCGCCAACCGCGACCGGGTCTACCGTGCCCTCGAAGAGGAGCTCAAGAAAGACCGGGCCCGCACCAACGTGCTGCGCATCTCCGAGCTCGGCCTCGTCGAGATGACCCGCAAGCGCGTGCAAGATGACCTCGTGCGCAGCATCTCCGAGCCCTGCAGCTACTGCGAGGGCCGCGGCCAGACCCGCAGCCGCATCACCGTGGTCTACGACATCATCCGCGAGATCCGCCGCGAGGCCAACCGCGCCGCCGGCCGGCCGGTGGTCTACGTCAACTCCTCGCCCCAGGTCGCCGACCTGATGTACGGCGAGGAGCTCGGCAGCATCGAGACCCTCGAGGCGCGCCTCGGCAAGCGCATCGTGGTGCGGGCGATGGGCCACTACCACGTCGAGCGCTTCGAGGTCTACTCGCGCTAGTGGCCGAAGACCGCTTTGAAGGCGAGCTCGTCGGCTTCACCTACGCCGCCGAGGACGGCTCCTTTGCGGTGGCGCGGGTTCGCGGGCCCGATCGGCGCGAGACCATCGTGGTGGGGCCCCTGGGGCACATCATTGAGGGCCAGCACCTCGCCGTGACCGGCCGCTGGGCCGCCCACCCCCAGTTCGGCCGCCAGTTCAAGGCCGACAAGGTGCTGGTGGAGGACCCCCGCACCCTGCGCGGCCTGGAGCGCTACCTGTCGAGCGGCGCCGTCAAGGGCCTCGGCCCCGAGTTCGCCCGCCGCCTCGTCGACCACTTCAAGCTCGACACCCTGCGCGTCATCGAGGAGAGCCCCGAGCGCCTCTCCGAGGTGCCCGGCATCGGCAAGAAGCGCATCGAGCAGATCGTCGCCCATTGGGAGAAAGACCAGGCCGGCCGCGAGGTGATGGCCACCCTGCGCGGCTACGGCGTCGGCCAGGCCCTGGCCAACCGCATCGTCGAGCGCTTCGGCCGCAAGGCGATGGGCATCCTCACCAAGGAGCCCTACCGCCTCGCCGCCGAGATCAAGGGGGTCGGCTTTCGCACCGCCGACCGCATCGCCCGCGAAAACGGCATCTCGATGGACGACCCGGCCCGCGCCGAGGCCGCCCTCATCTACCTCTTGAACGAGGCCGAAGGCGAAGGCCACACCTTCCTGCCCCTGCGCGAGCTGCTCCTGCGGGCGAACAAGCTGGAGATCCCCGCCGAGCGGGCCCAGGAGGCCCTGGTGGCCCAGCGGCGCCAGGGCCGCCTCGTCGTTCACGAGATCGGCGGCCCCGGCGATCAGCCCGTCTACACGCCCGAACTGGAGCGGGCCGAGTCCAACGTCGCCCTCCGCCTGCGCGAGGTGCTGGAGGCCGGTCGCCCCGCGGCGGTCGATCCTGGGCCTGCCGAGAAGGCCGTGGGCCTCGTGCTCAACGACGATCAGCGCCGGGCCATCACCCTCGCCTTCACGGCCGGCGTCACCGTGATCACCGGCGGCCCCGGCACCGGCAAGACCACCCTGGTCAAGGTGCTGCTGCGCGCCGCCCAATTGCGCGGCGAGACCTGGGTGCTGGCCGCCCCCACCGGCCGGGCCGCCCGACGCCTCGCCGAGAGCACCGGCGCCGAGGCCCGCACCCTGCACCGCACGCTGGAGTACAATCCCCGCAACCGACTGTTCACCCGCGACGCCCGCAACCCGCTGGAAGCCCAGGGCGTGTTGATCGACGAGGCCAGCATGGTGGACATCCACCTGATGGAGGCCCTGCTGGCCGCCATCCCCGAGGGCTGCCGGCTCATCTGCGTGGGCGACGCCGACCAGCTCCCCAGCGTGGGCCCCGGCCGCGTCCTCGCCGAGTTGGTCTCCTGCGGCGAGGTCCCCGTCGCCACCCTGGCCCAGGTCTACCGCCAGGCCGCCGAGTCGGGCATCGTGCGCAACGCCTGGCGCATCAACCGCGGCGAGCTGCCCCAAAGCGGCGAGAAGGAGCCCCCCGTCGCCGGCCGGGAGCCCGACTTCTTCATCCTGCCCCGCGAGGTGGCCCAGGCCGCCCAGGACACGCTGGTCAAGATCGTCACCGAGCGCCTGCCCAAAAACGGCTTCGACCCCATGGCCGACGTCCAGGTGCTCACGCCGATGCACAGCGGCCTCCTGGGCACCGAGGCCTTGAATGAGCGGCTCCAGGCTGCGCTCAACCCCGATGGCGCCCCCTTCACCGGCGGGTCACGCCCCTTGCGGGTCGGCGATCGGGTGATCCAGGTGCGCAATGACTACGACGCCGAGGTGATGAACGGAGAGGTCGGCCGCATCACGGCCCTCGAAGAGCGCGGCGTGGTCGTTGACTTCGAGGGCAAGGTCGTGACGCTCACCGGCGAGGCCACCCGGGATCTGGAGCTGGCCTACGCGATCTCCATCCACAAGAGCCAGGGCTCGGAGTACCCCGCCGTGGTGGTGGCCCTCTCCCGGGCCCACCGGATGATGCTGCGCCGAAACCTGCTCTACACCGCGATCACCCGCGCCCGGCGCTTCTGCTGCGTGGTGGGCGAGGCCGAGGCCATCGCCACCGCCGTCGCCACCCAGGGCGGGGCCGACCGCTTCACCCGCCTCGCCGATCGCCTGCTGGCCGGCGCCCGTGACGGACGTTGACGCCCAAGCGCGCGCGATTCGGCTATACCGCGCCCAACCCCGATCTTGAGGCACCCATGCGCACCGCCTTGTTTGTCTTTCTGGCTCTGTCTGCCTGCGCCGACCCCCACCCCAACAAAGACAAGGGCGGCGGCGGCAACAACAAGCCCCCCGGCGAGGACTTCGTCGCCGACGGCACCGTGCGCATCACCGCCCCCACCAACGGCGAGGCGGTCGACCCCACCTTTACGATCTGGTACCAGACCGGCGAGGCCGTCACCGACATCGCCCTGGCCACCGCCGATGGGGTCGTGGCCGAGGCCACCCAGGTCGGCCGCAGCGGCTCGCTGGTGGTCACCCTCGAAGAAGGCCGCCAGGCGCTCACCCTCACCGGCTTCGACGCCGAGGGCATCGAGACCAGCCGCCACAACCTCGCCGTCACCGTGGTCGGCAGCGGGGCCCCCTGGGTGGCCATCACCAGCCCGTCCGACGGCGCCACGGTGCCCAATCCCGTGCGCTTCGCGCTCGACGCCGCCGATGACGTCGACACCATCGAGCTGTACGCCGATGACTGGCTCCTCGGCAGCGTGAGCCCCGGCGAGCTCCTCACCTATGACTTCACCGGCACCGGCTTCGAGCGGCAGATCGAGGCCATCGCCTACGTCGACGGCGCCCAGGTGGCCACCGACGCCATCACCCTCACGGTAGAAGAGGCCAGCACCGCGGAGCTGTCCAACTTCAACGCCGCCGTGATGGACCGCATCGAGGCCTACCCCACCGACGGCAGCTACGACTACTACTGGCCCTCGGACAGCGATTGGGGCGGCAACCCGCACGATCTGTACTACCTCGACCG
The DNA here is from genome assembly GCA_040376505.1 of Alphaproteobacteria bacterium. GTDB lineage: Bacteria > Myxococcota_A > UBA796 > UBA796 > UBA2385 > JBEIQK01. Next base: position 13,837 of record JBEIQK010000060.1, read on the forward strand.
TCTGTTCTCGGCCGGCGACCCCGAGCGCCGCTCCTTCTGCGTGGGCCTCACCTTTGAGGTCTTCCTCTTCGCCTTTGACGAGGTCGACGCCGCCACCGGCGGCACCGGCTCGCTCAACGGGGTCTCCTTCGACGAGCTGTACGAGCTGCGCACCGACTGGTTTGTGCGCGAGCTGTACGGCATGGGCGTGGTCGACGCCCTGGAGAACTACGGCATCGGCGACCGCATCTCCGACTGGGACGACATCCAGCCCGGCGACTTCTTGCAGTTCTGGCGCCACTCCGGCTCGGGCCACAACAACATCTTCATCGACTGGGAGACCGACGGCGACGGCACCATCATCGGCGTGACCTACTGGAGCACCCAGGGCAGCACCGACGGGGTCGACTACAACACCGAATACTTCGGCACCAGCGGCTCGCGCATCGACCCCAACTCCTTCTTCGCCGGCCGCGCCCGCATGCCCGTCGACTGGGAGCCCTGGCGTTGATCGGGGGGGCCCCCGCCAGCGCTGGCATCGGTTAGCCGCGCCGCCATGCGCCCTGCCCCGCTGCTCCTCCCCTTGCTCTCCGGTCTGCTCCTCGCCTGCGATCCCGAGCCGGCCGCTCCCGCTGCCGCCTCCGAGGCCCCGGAGGGCGCAGAGACCCACAGCCAGCCCACCGCCGAGGCGGGGGGCGGCGACTACGCGGGCGTGCCCGTGAAGAGCCAGGGGGCGCCGATCGAGATGGCCCCCGACGAGGCCCGCGAGCTCGACGCCCCGACCCAGCGCGTGAAGGAGCTCGTCGAGGCCAAGGACTGCGCGACGGCGATGCCCGAGGCCGAGGCCCTCCTGGCCCGCGACCCCGAGGATCCCGATCTGCACTACCTCCACGGCCGTTGCCTCGAGCTGGCCCAGCGCTGGCCCGACGCGGCCGCCGCCTACAAGCGCGCCGTCGCCGCCGACCCCGACTTCCTGGGCGCGCTGCGGCACCTCGGCCTCGCCCTGGTGATGACCCGCCGCTGCGACGAGGCGCTGCCCTACCTCGATCACAGCGTCGAGCTGCAGCCCGACGAGGGCTCGGCCTACTACAACCGCGGCCACTGCCGCTACTTCTTGAAAGACCTCGAAGGCGCGCTGGCCGACGCCGAGAAGGGCTGCAGCCTGGGCTACGAGCCCTCCTGCACCATCATCGACAAGATCGAAAAGCGCCAGGCCTGGGTGAAGAACCTCGAGAAGCGCAACAAAGACGCCAACCCCGAGGCCCTCGACGCCCAGAAGTAGGGCTCAGCCCCGCAAGAAGGTGACCTTCCAGTCGGCCTCCGGCGGCAGCCATCCACTGTCCACCTCCACCTGGGCCCCGCTGCGCAGGTCGCGGACCGTGTCGGTCGGGCGCTGATCATCGGGCAGGAAGTACACAAAGGGGATGCCGCGCTGGCTCGCGTACTTGATCTGGTCGCCATACTTGCGCGGCTGGTCGAAGACCTCGGCCGCCACGCCACCCTCGCGCAGGCGCCGCGCTACCGCCATCGCCGCCGGC
>JBEIQK010000468.1:0-5198 GCA_040376505.1 Alphaproteobacteria bacterium
GGCCCGCGGCAAGCGGGCCTCGGCGGGGAGCTGCTGACAGCCTCGGGCGGCCTCCCAGGCGGTGTACTCCTGCAGATCGCGCACGAGCTGCGCCAGCTCGAAGAGATCGTCCTCAACGGCGAGATCGCTCATGTGGGCAGCCTCCAGCCCTGGCGCCGCAGGGCCGTGATCAGGGGGGTGAGGGGCAGGCCGATGACGTTCATCCAGTCCCCATCGATCTTCTCCACCAGCCAGCCGCCGCGCCGCTCCACCATGTAGCCGCCGGCGCAGCCGCGGGCCTCCCCCAAGGCGATGTAGGCGAGCAGCTCCTCATCGGAGAGGTCGGCGCGAAAGGTGACGTGGACATCGACCACTTCGAGGTGCGACCAGCCGGGCGCCTCGAGGGCGAGGCCGGTCGAGAGCGTGTGGGTGCGGCCGCGCAGGCTGCGCAGGCGGGCCAGCCAGTCGGCCTCGTCGCGGGGCTTGCCAAAGGCGATCCCATCGAGGTGGCCCACCTGATCGGCGCCGATCACCAGGGCCTCGGGGCGCAGCGCTGCGACGTCACGCGCTTTCTGTTGGGCTCGCCCCCCCGCCATCACGCGGGGGTCGGGGTCGGTGACCTCGTCTTCCCGATCGGGCGGCGGCAGCACCTCCACCGACAGTCCCGCTTCGCGCAACATCGTTGCCCGCCAAGGGCTGCCGCTGGCCAGGACCAGCGGTGGGAGGCCAATCATCGAGGGGCTCCTTCGCAGGGAATGGGGCTTGCGGGCCTCTCCGGTCTGGCGGCGCGCGCCCCGCTATAGTACGGTCTCCGCCGAACTGGCGCACGATGCTCGTGCCTGCCTGCCGCCGATGCCGACGCCACCTCCCCGCCAGGGGCCCGGAGCGGCGGACAGGACCGAGCCGCGGTTCGCCTGCGTGACGCCCCCCCTCCACGGACTGGACGAAGATGACGACGAGCGCGGTTGGAATCGATCTGGGAACCACGTTCTCGGCCATCGCCTACGTCAACAAGCACGGTGTTCCCGAGATCCTGCACAACGCCGAGGGCGACCGCATCACGCCCTCCGTCGTGCTCTTCGACGGCGACGAAGTGATTGTCGGCAACTACGCCAAGCAGGCGGCCGTTGCGTTTCCCCATCAGGTGGTGGAATTCGCCAAGCGGCACATGGGCGACGAGAACTGGCGCTTCAACTACCGGGGCACGGAGTACACCGCCGAGCAGATCAGCGCCTACATCCTGAGCAAGCTCAAGCACGACGCCGAGCACCGCCTGGGCCACCCGATCGAAGAGGCGGTGATCACCGTTCCGGCCTACTTCGCCGACAAGCAGCGCCGGGCCACGGTCCGCGCCGGCGAGCTGGCCGGGCTCAAGGTGCTCAAGCTGATCAACGAGCCCACCGCGGCGGCCTTCGCCTATGGGCTCGCCAACGCCGGGCGCACCATGCGCTGCCTCGTCTTCGATCTCGGCGGCGGCACCTTCGATGTCACCATCGTCACCATCGACGGCAAAGAGATCACGGTCGCCGCCACGGCGGGCGATCCGGTGCTGGGCGGCAAGGACTTCGATGAGCTGCTGATGGCCTTCACCGCCGAGAAGTTCCGCGACCGGCATGCCATCGACCCCCTCGAAGATCCGGCCGCCACCCACGATCTGCGTCAGAAGTGCGTGAGCGCGAAGCTCTCCCTCTCTCGGCGGCCCAAGGTCAACCTCTTCTACGACTACCAGGGTCAGATCCTCCGCCTGGAGCTGCCCCGCGAGCGCTTCGAAGAGCTGTCCACCGGACTTTTGGCCCGCTGCGAGGCCAAGGTCCGCGAGGTGCTCGCCGAGGCCTCCTGCCAGCCCGAGGACATCGACACCATCCTGCTCTCCGGCGGATCCACGCGCATGCCGATGGTGCGCAAGATGATCCAGGACACCTTTCGGCGCGACCCGGCCACCGACATCAACCCCGACGAGTGCGTGGCGCTGGGTGCTGCGCTCACCGCCGCCTTGGAGTCGGCCCGCCTGAGCGGCCAGCGGCCGCCGGTCGACATCCGCACCCACGACGTCACCAGCCACTCGCTCGGCATGGTGGTCTACAAAGACGGCAAGCTGCACAACAGCCCGATCATCCGCCGCAACAGCCGCATCCCCTGCGAGCGCACCCGCGACGACTACGTCACCACCTACACCGGCCAAACCAGCATGGATCTCTGGCTGGTGCAGGGCGAAGAGAGCGATCCCCTCGCCTGTTCGGTGCTCGGCCACTTCGAATTCTACGGCATCCCGCCCCGCTCCGCCGGCGAGACCCGCCTCGCCGTCACCTACCGCTACAACTCCAACGGCATCGTCGAGGTCGAGGCGATGGACCTGACCACCGGTCAGACCCTCGCCCACCGCCTCGCCACCGACAATTCCAACCTCGAAGACATCGCCCGCAACCGGGTTCCGATGCAGATCGCGCTGGTGATGGATTGTTCAGGTTCGATGTATGGTACAAACATCGTCGAGGCGCGCAAGGCCGCCCGCTCCTTCGTGCAGCGGGCGATGAAGGCCGGGCGCAGCCTCGCGGTGGTCGCCTTCCCGGGCGGCCTCAAGACCGGGCTCACCGAGCAGGTGGCCCAGGTCGCCTCCGCCATCGACGCCCTCACCCCCATCGGCTCCACCCCCATGCATGTCGGTCTGTCTCAGGCGCGCGAGGCCCTCAAGGGCAAGGCGGGCGTTCAGCGGGTCTATGTCATCCTCACCGATGGCCACCCCGATGACCCCACCGCCACCGCCGCCGAGGCCAACCGCATCAAGCGCCTCGGCGGGCGGGTGATCACCGTCGGCGTTGGAAAGCAGGTTCAGCGCGAGTTCCTGGAGACCCTCTGCTCCCGGCCGCGCGACTACCACCACTGCAATGAGAGCATCGAGCTCGAAGGCACCTTCATCAACCTCGCGACCGAGCTGGCCGCCGAGCGCTAGGAGTCTGCGTGTCCACGAACTCTCGCCCCCAACATGGCGACATCAGCCTCGACGCCCTCGCCGAAGACGTCGGGAACCTGCGGGACATGGTGCTCCAGCAGGGGGCGCGCGACACGCTCCAGCAGCGCGCCTTCGACCAGCTGTACGCCGAGCTCAAGCAGTACAAAGAAGACTTCGTCTTCCAGATGGAGAAGCCCCTGCTCCTCGATCTGCTGCTCTTCCACGACAGCCTCTCCTGGTTCCGCCAGAGCCTGAGCAGCCAGGAGATGAGCCCCGAGGTGGTCGCCGACAGCTTCCAGTACCTCGTCGACGAGTTCCTCGAGCTGCTCTACCGCCGCGACGTGACCCCCCTTGAAGGTCGACCGGAATTCGATCGGGAGATCCACAAGGTGGTCAAGGTTGTGCCGGTCGGCGACGCCGCCCAGGACTACAAGGTGCAGCAGGTCGTCAAGCGCGGCTTTGCCCGCGGCGGTCGCATCCTGCGGGCCGAAGAGGTGGTGGTCTTCCGCCACCAGCCTGCCCCCTCCGATGACCCTCGTCAGAACTCCCGGTAGCCCCAAATGAGCGATGAGATCGTCCTGGGCATCGACCTCGGCACCACCTTCTCCGCGATGGCGGTGGTCGACCGCTTCGGCAAGCCCGTCATTGTGCCCAACGCCGAAGGCCAGCCCACCACGCCGTCGGTGATCCACTTCTACGATCGCGACTCCTGCGTGGTCGGCGACGAGGCCGTCAAGATGGTGGTGGTCGATCCGGCCAACGTGGTGCGCTTCATCAAGCGCAACATGGGCGAGCCCGACTACACCTTGGAGTTCTTCGGCCGCAGCTACACGCCCCAGGAGCTGTCGGCGATCATCCTAAAGAAGCTGAAAGAGGACGCCAAAGAGGCCCTCGGCGTCGAGATCAAAGACGCCGTCATCACCGTGCCGGCCTACTTCAACACCGCCCAGCGCTCGGCCACCGCCGAGGCCGGCGCCATCGCCGGCTTGAACGTGCTGTCGGTGATCAACGAGCCCACCACCGCCGCCATCGCCTACGGCATCGAGCGCCTCGGCGGCAACCGCCGCATCCTCGTCTTCGACCTCGGCGGCGGCACCTTCGACGTCACCCTGATGGAGATCCGCGGCATCTCCTTTCGCACCCTGGCCAGCGACGGCAACGCCGAGCTCGGCGGCAAGGACTGGGACGATCGGCTGCTCAACCATGTGGCCGAACAGTTCGTCGAGCGCTTCAACGTCGACCCGCGCGACGACCCCCAGCCCTACCAGGAGCTGTACGAGCGCTGCCTGCACGCCAAGATCTCGCTGTCGAGCAAGCCCAAGGCGGTGATCCCGGTGAACTACCGCGGCCACCGGATGGTCTCGACCGTGCTCCGCGAGGAGTTTGAGGCCCTCACCAAAGACCTCGTCGAGCAGTGCGCCGACACCACCCGCATCGTGCTCGAGAAGGCCGGCGTGACCTGGGCCGACCTCGACGAGGTGCTGCTGGTCGGCGGCTCTACGCGGATGCCGATGATCCGCGACACCCTGATGCGGCTCTCCGGTAAGGTCGCACCCGCCGCGATCAACCCCGAGGAGTGTGTGGCGATGGGCGCAGCCCTCGCCGGTGTCCTGCGCCACCGGGCCAACCACCCGGCCTTGTTGCACCACCGCCAGGCCCTCGCCCGAAAGGCGCGTGACATCACCAAGACCGAGCCCAGCCTCTCTCCCGGCGCCGGCGACAGCCTCTCGCCGCGCTCGCCCGGCGACGCGGTGGTGCCGTCGCCCGCCCACGCCCCGGTCTCGGGTGAGGCCTTGGGCTTCATCGGCCTGCCGCCGGTCAAGATCACCGATGTCACCACCCACCCGCTCGGCATCGTGGTCCTCGACAAGAACCACAACGAGCGCGTGGTGGCCGTCATCCCCGAAGCGACCGCCCTGCCCACCGAGAAGCGCAGCCGCTTCGCCTACGCCTACGACAACATGACCGCCGTGCGGGTGGAGGTCACCGAAGGCGTGGGCACCACCCGCGACGAAGTGAAGGTCATCGGCGAGGTCATCCTCGAAGACCTGCCGCCCCGCCCCAAGGGCACGCCCATCGAGGTCATCTACCGCTACGGGGTCAACCAGATCCTGGAGATCGACATCGTGGACGTAGAGACCCGTCGCGTGCGTCGCGCGCGGATGGATCTCAAGGGGGGGCTCAACCCCGACCGCCTGGCAAAGGCCCGCGAGACCGTCGCCCGCTTTGCCGTCCATTAATTCACAGTCCTGAGCCAGCGCAGGGCCCC
>JBEIQK010000653.1:0-3827 GCA_040376505.1 Alphaproteobacteria bacterium
CGCGGGGGCATCGGGCGCGTCGAAAGCGTCGGTTGCGGCGGCCTGAGCGGGGGCATCGGGCGCGTCGAAGGCGTCGGTGGAGGCGACCTGAGCGGGGGCGTCGGGCGCGTCGAAGGCGTCGGTGGAGGCGGCCTGAGCGGGGGCATCGGGCGCGTCGAAGACGTCGGTGGAGGCGGTCTGAGCGGGGGCATCGGACGCGTCGAAGGCGTCGGTCGAGGCGGCCTGCGCGGGTGCGTCGAAGACGTCGGTGGAGGCGGCCTGCGCGGGGGCATCGGGCGCGTCGAAGACGTCGGTCGCGGCGGCCTGCGCGGGGGCGTCGGGGGCGTCGAAGACGTCGGTGGAGGCGGCCTGCGCAGGGGCGTCAGGCGCGTCGAAGACGTCGGTGGCAGCGACCTGCGCGGGGGCATCGTGCGCGTCGGCGGCGTCGGCGGCCTGGGCAGGCGCATCGACGGCGTCGGTGATTGCGGCCTGAACAGAGACCTCGGCGTCTGCGACCTGCGCGAGCGCCGCGGCGTCGGCGACGAGGTCAGCGGCCGGAGCCGGTGCGCTCGGCGCGTCGACGGCGTCGACCGGAGCCGGCGCAACCACCGCCGCTGCCGGCACCTGCGGCGCGAGGTTCAGGCTGTGCACGGCCGGCCGCAGCTCCACGGGCGCGATGGGCTCGGTGGACTCCTCGGAGGGGCTGTCCGGCACCGTGATGGCCTCGACCCAGGCGACCAGCGAGGCCCCGCTGCAGCGACCCTCGGCTGAGCGCAGGACCGCCTGGAGCTGCCCGAGGGTGGGCCTCTTGCCGGGATCGGCGCCGAGCGCAGCGTGCACCATCTCGCGCAGTTGGGCGCCGCCGCGGGCGATCTCGGGGATCTGGCCCCCGCCTGGCGCCGCCCGCGGGATCCACCACAGGATCAGCATCACGAGGCTGGAGATCGCTGAGGCGCCGCCCGGGAGGTCGCCGAGGACCTGCACCTCGCCATCTTCGTCGACCATCACCTGATCGACGCCGACCGAGCCACCCCCCTGACCGCGCGCTTCCAGCGCTGCGGCGATCTGCGCCAGCAGAGACAGCGCCGGACGAAGGGGCGGAACGCCACCCGCCAGGAGGGAGGGGAGGGCATGGAGTCGGCCAGCGAAAGGGGCCGGATTCAGCACGTCGGACATTACGGCGCTCCCTGGGGATCGGCGAGGCTTGGGGCTCCGAGACGTGGCGACCACGTCCGGGAGGGCAGGGAGAGGTTGCGGCCGATCACCCAGCAATGGGGCGGGATGGTAGCACAAGCCTGGGGCGCTCGATCCGCCTTGGCCAGCCCTTGACGGATCGCGACATCCCGCAAGGCCGGTCGCATCCTGCGCAAAAGAGGGCGGCGTGCCGTGCTTCCGGGCAGGCAGGGCGGTGGAAGGAGCAGGGGCGGGCTGTGCGAAGCGTATTCGCCTGCGATACGCGCCCGGCCGCCGGGGTCAGGCCTTGGACCTGCGAAAGGGCGGGATCCGCGCCGGCCGGATGGGCCCTTCGGCGCTAAGCAACCAAGCCAGCCGGTTGTCGTCGAGGACCTTTTCGATCTCGACGAAGGCCCCCTCGATCTTCACGCCGCGGCTCATCAGGCGCAGCCCCTGGGCATAGTCCGAAAAGCGCCCCTCGTTGCGGTGCGCCAGGGCGGGAAAGTCAGCCTGACAGGTTGGCTTTCCGGCGTTGCTGGGCTCCAGGCAGGGCTCGAAGGGCAGGTGGGTGGCGGCGCTGTAAAAGCCGTGGAAGGCGATGCGATTGGGGTCTTCGTGCAGGCGGCTCGACAGGGTCACGTCTTTCTTGTGCCCAGCCACCACGGTGCCGTTTCGCAGGCCGCGGCTGCGCTGACGGGCCTGGATCGCCTCGGAGTGCTCGATGTAGGCGTCGGTGGCGGTCTGGGCGACGCCCTTGGGGGTGTCGGCGCCGCGCTGGCTGTCGGGCACCGAATAGTCGCGGGTGATCGCGTTGAGGCAGCGATCGGGCTTGTTCTGGCGCAGGTGCTGGTAGAGGGCGTGACAGACCCGGGCGGTGGGAACCGACATCCCAAGCTTCTCGGCGATGAGCTGCGAGGCGAGCTGATCGAAGGGGATGTGCAGGAAGTCGGTGTTGGAGCCGATGCAGAGGTAGTCGGGCAGGAGCTGGACCTCGCCGCGCAGCACCTCGCCCTTGTGGGGGACCTGCAGCGACAGGGTGGTGAGTTCGGCCATCCAGTCGGGCACATTGCCGATCAGCACCTGCTCGATGAACATCTCCTCGCGGCGCAGGCGCTCGGCGGCGGTGGGCGCCTTTTTGCTCCGCCAGGCGGCGAGCAGCTCCCGGGCCCCCTTGGCCCCCTCGGGTCGGGGCGGGAAGGGCCCCCGCCAGCCCGGCGACCAGCGCAGGAAGTAGGGCAGGCTGGTGTCGTCTTCGGTCGGGTTTGGCGCCCCCATCGACCGCCCAGCCTCGGCGAGGGCGCGGGACAGGGCGTCGCGGGCGGATGGCGCGCCGAGCGAGGGGTGGAAGATCAGCGTCGGCGGCGCCTCCCAGTCCAGCAGGCGGGCCTGCGAACCGCCCAACAGGTCGCCCATCCTCGCGCCATGACGCCCGGCGAGCGAGGCCACGCGCGGATCATCGGCGGGCAGGATGCCGGCGAGCTGGTGGGTGTGCAGGGCCGCTCCGCGGAGCTGGTCGGCCAGGGCGCGGTCTGCCGGGCCGCCTTGGGCGAGGCGCTGGAGCGCCCGGTCGGCCGCCGGGTGCAGGGGCGAGGCGCTGGCCGAGGATCCGCAGCCGCAGCCGCGGTGCGAGGCCGGGGCCTCCTCGGTGACGGGCAGGGTGGAGTGCGCCGCGACGAGGTCGCGAAAGAAGCGCAGGTGGGCGGCGCGGGTGCTGCCGCTGCTGGTGCCCTCCATGCCGGCGATGTGCTTCCACGACCAGTAGCGGGCGCCGCGAATCGTGCCCTGGCTGCGCAAGGCGGCGGTCTCGGCCAGCTCGATCTTCAGGATGTCTTCGCGGGTGTGGCCGGCCCAGTGTTGCCGTCCGTAGGCGGCGAGGCCCATGATGATCGGCGAGCCCGAGCTCTGGGTGGCCTCGGCGACCTTGGTGACGGCGCGGCGCTGCAGCCCGCGGGGGCCGTAGGCGCTGCCGATCGCGTGGCTCGACGTGGAGTAGGCCTGGGGGATGAGGAGGTCGGCCCCGGAGAGGACGGCGCGCATCTTGGGATGGGGCATCGCGTCGACCTGGGCGGTCATCGCCAGCTCCAGGCCGCGGGAACGGAAGGGCGCGAGGCCGGCGAGGAGGTGCTGGGCGGCCTCATCGTGGGAGGCGAAGCCCACGGGAGTGCCCTTTGACCAGGGCTCCTCCACGTCGAGCTCGATGGCGTGGGCGCCGATGTCGAGGGCCAGGGCGGGGAGTTGGGCGATCAGGGCGTCGATGTAGGCCCGGCGCGGCCGCAGCCAGCTTGTCAGGGTGATCCGGGTGTGGCTGCTCCGCAACAAGGCCGCGAAGGAGCGGATCGTCGCCTCGTTGATGGCGTCCAAGGCGAAGGTGGTGGCGTCGAGGCGGTTCACCATCAAGGCGGCGTCTCGAACGCCCAGATCGTGCAGCAGGGCGGCGTGGACGGCGCCGTGGCGCCGCAGGTTGAGGCCGCCGACGTCCACCCAAACGCCCAGGCGAAAGTTGGACGGCAGGCTGGGCAGGGGGGTGGGCGGGGTGCTCTCCCCCATCAGCTCGGCGAAGAAGGCCTCGGCGTCGTGCGCTTCGGCGTCGCTGTAGCGGCGGCGCGGGATGCGGACCATCGGGGGCTCCAGGCCTAGCGGCGGTACTCAAAGTGCATGGGGTCTTCGCGGCCGGC
>JBEIQK010000919.1:0-2403 GCA_040376505.1 Alphaproteobacteria bacterium
CGACTACGCCAACTATGCCTTCCGCATCTTCGGCCCCCGCTCGCCCGTCATCGAAGACTCCGAGGCCCGCTACACCAACGCGGCCGGCGTCACCGCCACCTCGGTGACCAACGCCACCTACCCGGTCGACATCCTCACCACCGCGCTCATCGGTGACGGCGACGGCTACGGACTCTCACTCGACAACAGCTACGGACGCATCCGCAGCAGCTACATCACCCACACCAGCTACGGCATCTACGACTACGCCTCGACCTACGGCACCACCTTCACGCTGTCGGCGGTCAACAACACCATCGTCCACACCACCTACGGCCTCTACTACGCCGTCTACGCGTCGAGCCTCTACAACCTGACCGTCAACGCCTGGAACAACGTCTTCGCCGTCAACGCCGTCTACGCCGTCTACGACGCCAGCAACGCCAGCTACCAGGCCACCGAGACGCTCCGATACAACAGCTTCTTCGGCGTCGCGACCAATCTCGGGACCTTCTCGACCAACACCAACAACATCACCACAGACCCCAAGGTCGAGGACGATGACTGGGCCACCTACCCCCGCTGGTGGGACGGCGGCCTCTGGGCAGAGTCGCCCGCCATCAACGCCGGCAGCGCCTCCGCGCCGGGTCTCCCGACCAAGGACATCAACGGCCGCCTCCGCACCATCGGCACCACGCCCGACATCGGCGCCTGGGAGTTCGACCCCACCCTCAACCGCGAGCCCCGCGCCGACTCGGTGCAGCAGCTCGTCGCCCGCATCGTTCCGCAGGGCGAGAGCTTCGTCCTCGACGGCGCCAGCGCCTACGACCCCGACGGCACCATCGCCAGCGCCTACTGGACCGTCAGCGACGGCACCGTGCTCCCCGGCCTCACTGTCACCCACACCATCTCGGCGCGCGGCTCGGCCTCGGCCTACCTCACCATCGTCGACAACAACGGTGCCGAGGACCACGCCCTCGTCAACCTGACCGTCAACCCCCGCCCGCGCGCCGATGCCGGCCCCGAGACCTACTCCGACGCCAACGGCGACGCCGCACTCTTCGATGGCACCCAGTCCTGCGACCCCGACGAGGGCACCTGCCCCGCGGTCGGCGGCTCCACCCTCTGGACCACGCTCACCTTCCGCTGGAACTTCGGCGACGGCACAGCAGAGGTCACCGGCACCGGCTCGGCCTTCGCCTCGCCCCGCCACACCTACACCACGGGCGGAGACTACCTCGTCACCGTCACCGTCACCGACAACGAAGGGCTCTCGGCCAGCGACACCACCATCGCCCACGTCCTCTCGCCCAACGACGTGACCGGCCCGCTCATCCTCCACACCCAGCTCTCGGGCGGTAAGCCCGTCTCCGTTGCGGTGCCCGTGACCGCCAGCATCACCGATCCGTCGGGCGTCAGCGCAGCGGTCGTCTCCTACCGCACCATCGGCACCACCGCCTTCAGCTTTGCCATCATGACCAACACGAGCGGCGCCTCCTACACGGGCACCATCCCCGCCTCGGCCATCGTCGCACCCGGCGTGGAGTACTGGATTCAGGCGGCCGACAACTCCTCGGCACAGAACCCCTCTTCGCTGCCCGCCTCGGCGCCCACCACCCTCTACAGTTTCTCGGTCACAGGCGACCTGCAGGCGCCGGTCATCACCCACACGCCCATCGCCAACGGCCAAGTCGCCGGCACCGCCGTGACCGTCTCTGCGACCATCACCGACGCAACGGGCGTTGCCTCCGCCTCGCTCTATTTCAAGCCCAGCGGTGGCGCGAGCTTTGGCGCCGTCTCGATGAGCCGCGTGAGCGGCAACCTCTGGACCGCCCAGATCCCCGCCTTCATCGTCACCAGCCCTGGCGTCTCCTACTACATCGAGGCAACCGACACCTCGCCCGTGGCCCAGGTCGGCAAGCTGCCGAGCGGCGCCCCGACCACGCTCAACACCTTCACGGTGGGCTCGGGTGACGCCATCGCACCCACCATCGCCCACACGGCCATCGCGAACAACCAGGTTGCCGGATCGGCTGTTGCCGTGAACGCAGGCGTCGTCGACTCCGGCGGCGTCTCGACGGTCAAGGTCTGGTACCGCACCACCGGGACCACCAACCCCTTCACGGCTGCCACCCTCTCGCTGGTCTCGGGCACCACCTACCAGGGGCTTATCCCGGGTGTCGGCATCGTCGCGCCGGGCGTCGACTACTACATCGAGGCCACCGACAGCTCCTCGAATGTTGCGAAGGAGCCGAGTGCTGCGCCCGCGACATTCATCACCTTCACGGTGCAGGCGGTTGATGCCACGGGCCCGACCATCGTCCACACCCCGATTGCCAACGGCCAGACCGCCTCAGCGAATGTGACGGTGACCGCCGATGTGACCGACCCCTCGGGCATCACCACCGTGCAGCTCTTCTACCG
>JBEIQK010000736.1:0-3295 GCA_040376505.1 Alphaproteobacteria bacterium
GCCGGCGCCGAGAAAGACGCCCTGGTGGGCCTCGATGCGGGTGCGCACCCCGGCGCGCTCGACGATGGCGCCCACCACGCGGCCCTCCTCCACGCAGAGTTCCACCACGGGGGTGTTGAGCCACAGGGGCACGCCGCGATCGAGCAGAGAGCGGCGCAGGCGGGCGATCAGCGCGTTGCCGGCGTGCAGGCGCACGTCGCGGGGCTGGCCGCGGCGCGCGAAGTAGCGCAGGGCGAACTGGATCATGCGCCAGATCAGGCGCAGCCGCGCGCCGAGGGTGGGCACGAGGTAGCCGTGGGCCTCACGGGCGGTGATGCCGAACTGGCCGAGGATCTGCGACTGGCGGTGGGGCGGCTGCAGGGTGGCGAAGTGCTCGCCCAACTGCCGGGCGTCGAAGGGCAAGGGCTCCATCGAGCGGCCGCCGGGCTTTCCGCCGGGGGCCTCGGCGTAGTAGTCGCTGTAGGCCTCCAGGGAGTCGAGCTGCAGGTGGCTGTGGGCCGCCATGTAGGCCAGCATCCGCGGGGCTTCTGCGACATAGGCGGCGATGCGGGCGGCGGCGACGGTGCCGCCGGTCAGCGCCCCCAGGTAGGCCTCGGCGTCGGCGGGGCTGTCGGGGATGCCGCGGCCGGCCATCTGGGGGTTGTTGGGGATCCACACCACCCCGCCCGAGATGGCGGTGGACCCGCCGTACTTGTCGGCCGCCTCGACGATGAGCACGCGGGCGCCGAGATCATGGGCCCGCAGGGCCGCAGAGAGGCTGGCCGCGCCGGAGCCCACGCAGAGCAGATCGACGGACTCGACCCCGGAGGGTGGCGCGCCGTGTGGAGAATCCGGCAGGGACAAGCTGGCCTCGGGGTGTGGAATGTGTTTCTATTACCAGAAAGCGAGAACGTGTTCTACCTGCCATGAACTTCCCCTACCCGCCCGGCGTCATCGACCTCATGATGCAGATCCCCGGCCAGGACCAACGTCCCTGGTACGAGTTCATGCGTCCCCTCTTTATGGACGAGGCCAGCCGCAACTACGAGAAGATGCCGGCGGAGCACCTCTTCCGCAATGTGCCCGACCTCGGGGCCCAGGACGACTTCATCGCCTACACGGTGGCGAAGATGGACGCCTTCGGCATCGACAAGGCGATGGTGGGGGTCAACCACCCCCAGGGGGTCGAGGCGATCCGCCGCTTTCCGAGCCGCTTCTTTGGGAGCTACCACGCCGACCCCAACCGCGGCATGGACGAGGTGCGCACCCTGCGCCGCATGAAGGCCGAGCTGAACATCAAGGCGGTGACGGGCTTTCCGTCGGGCCTCGTGCCCCAGGTGCCGATCGACGACCGCAAGTGGTACCCGCTCTACGCGGCCTGCATCGACCTCGACCTCCCCTTTTGCTGCACAGTGGGCGTGCCGGGGCCGCGCATCCCGATGGCGCCCCAGAAGGTTGAGCTGATCGATGAGGTCTGCTGGTTCTTCCCCGAGCTGCGCTTTGTGATGCGCCACGGCGCCGAGCCCTGGGTCGACCTCGCGGTCAAGCTGATGCTCAAGTACCCCAACCTCTCCTACATGACCTCGGCCTTCGCCCCGCGGCACTACCCGCGCGAGATCATCGACTTCGCCAACACCCGCGGCGCGCGACAGGTGATGTACGCCGGGTATTGGCCCATGGGCCTGTCGCTGGAGCGCATCTTCGCCGAGCTGCCGGCCGTGCCCTTTCGCGAGTCCGTCTGGCCGCGCTTCTTGCGCGACAACGCCCTGGAGATCTTCCGCCCATGACGCTCACCGACCCCACGGGGGATGCCGCCGCCGTCCGCGCCACGCTCCTGGCCAACGCCGACGCCCTGGTGCCGATCCTGCGCCAGCGCGGCCCCGGGGCCGAGGCCGCCCGCACCCTGCCGGCCGAGACGATCGCCGACCTGCACGCCGCCGGCTTCTTCAAGATGCTCCAGCCGGCGCGCTTTGGCGGCTACGAGGTGCACCCCAACACCTTCTTCGACGTGCAGATGCGCGTGGCGACGGGCTGCCCGTCGACGGCCTGGGTGCTCGGGGTGGTGGCGGTGCACAACTGGCAGCTCGCCCTCTTTCCCGAGGCCGCCCAGCAGGAGGTCTGGGGCGAAGACCCCACCGTGCTGATCTCCTCCTCCTACGCGCCCACCGGGAAGGTGACGGCGGTGGAGGGCGGCTACCGGCTGAGCGGGCGCTGGAGCTTCTCCAGCGGCTGTGATCACTGCGGCTGGGCCTTCCTCGGCGGCTTCGCGCCCACGCCGGAGGGGGCGCCCCCCGACATGCGCACCTTCCTGGTGCCGAAGTCCGACTACACCCTGGAAGACAACTGGTTCACCTTCGCCCTCAAGGCGACGGGCAGCAAGGATGTCGTGCTGAACGATGTCTTCGTGCCGGCCCACCGCACCCACAAGATGAGCGATGGCTTTGTCTGCAACAGTCCCGGCAACGCGGTGAACGGAGCCCCGCTCTACCGCATCCCCTTTGGCCAGCTCTTCGTGCGCTCGGTCTCCACCACCGCGATCGGCATCGCCACGGCGGCCCTGGACTTCTACCGCGAGGTCACCGCCACCAAGGTGGGCGCGGCCGACGGCAACAAGGCCGCCGCCGACCCGGCCAGCCAGGAGGCCGCCGCCGACGCCGCCCGCCGCCTGCGCCAGCTCGTGATGGTGCTGCACAGCAACTTCGACACCCTGCTCGACGCCGCCAGGCGCGGCCAGAAGCTGCCGATCGAGCAGCGGGTGGCCTTCCGCTACGACAGCGCCGCCGCCGTCTCCGAGGCGGTGGCGGTGGTCGACAGCCTCTTCTCGCTCTGCGGGGCCCGGGCCCTCTTCACCGACAGCCCGATGCACCGCTACTTCCTCGATGTCCACGGGGCCCGCGCCCACTACGCCAACCGCCCCGAGGCCAGCGCCCGCAACTACGGCCGGGTGCTGCTCGGCCAGCGCAGCACGGACTTCTTCCTATGATGCAGCTTGGCTTCCTCGAGTTTGAGGTGCGCGATCCCGCCGCCTGGCACGGCTTTCTCACCGAGGTGCTGGGGCTTGGCGCCACCGATGCACCGGGCCGCTACCGGATGGACGGTCACGCCTGGCGCTACCAGATCACGGCCGGCCCGCGCGACGATCTGGCGGCGGTGGGCTGGGAGTACGACCCCGAGGCCCTCCCCGGCGTGGTCGAGGCGCTCCAGGCGGCAGGCCACCGCTTCGAAGCGGCCGATCCGGCGCCCCGATCGGCGGTCCAGCGCTTTGTCGGCCTCGATCCGGCCGGCGTTCCCACCGAGCTGGTGAGCGGGCTGGAGC
>JBEIQK010000421.1:0-5645 GCA_040376505.1 Alphaproteobacteria bacterium
CCTCACCGGCCCCGCGCCAGCGCCCCGTCCCCTCGCGCCCGCCGCGCCGGTCTCCGCGCCCCCTGCGCCTGCGCCTGCGCCTGCGCCTCCGCCTCCGCCCGCACCCGCGCCTGCCGCGGCCCCCAACCTCCAGCAGGCCCTCTTCGCCGAGCTGGCCGCCCAGACCGGCTACCCCGCGGCGGTGCTCCGCCCCGAGATGGACCTGGAGGCCGATCTGGGAGTGGACTCGATCAAGCGTGTCGCCCTGCTCGGCACCCTCGGCCGCCAGTTGGGCCTGCGCGAGGCGCCCCCGGCCCTTCGCAGCGCCCGCACCCTCGCCGAGGTGCTGGCCATCCTGGAGAAGGCCCTGCCCGCCGCCGCCTCACCTGCCTCCGCACCCCCGGCCCCGCCCGCCCCCGACGCCGCCCTGGCGCTGATCGCCGCCCGCACCGGCTACCCCGTGGAGGTGCTGCGCCCCGAGATGGACCTCGAAGCCGACCTCGGCATCGACTCGATCAAGCGCGTGGCCCTGCTGGGCGAGCTGTCGGGCGCCCTGCCGGTCGGCCTCGACAAGTCGGCCCTGCGCAGCCTGCGCACCCTCGGCGAGGTGCTGGCCCTCCTCCAGCCCGGCGCCGCCGCCCCGCCGCGGCCAACGCCCCGGCCGGCCACGCCCAGCGCGGTGGCGCGCCGCCGCCTTCGCCTGCACCCCAGGCCCGGCCCAAGCCCGCTGCGTTGGGCCCAGCCCCCCGGCCGCCGCACCTGGGTGGTCTCCGATGATCCGCAGCTCTTCTGCGCCCTCATCGAAGGTCTCGCTCAAAGGGGCCTGCCCGCGCTCGGCCTTTGGGTGAGCGAGAGCGCCCCGCCGGACCTCCCCGACGAGGTCGACTGGCTCGCCGTGCCTCCGCGCGATCTCTCGGCCTTGGAGGCGGCGGTGACGATGCTCCGGGCCCGCCTCGGCGCCCCTTCGGCGGTGCTGCTGGCACCCCGGGCCGAGGCGGCGACCGATCGCCAGGGCCTGGAGACCGCCCTGCTGCTCGCCCGGTTGGTGCAGCCCGATCTGGTGGCCTCGGCCGAGGCGGGCTTTGGCCGCTGGCTCAGCGCCATCCGCCTGGACGGCGCCTTGGGGCAGAACGGGTCGCCCGACGTCCTGCGCGCCGGCCACCTCGGGCTCGTGCGCAGCCTGCGCCACGAGCTGCCGGGGGTCTGCTGTCGGGCCGTCGACCTGGGCCCGCCCGTCGAGGCCGCCGACGAGGCCGCCCACCTCCTGGCCGAGCTCTTCGACGCCGACGACGCGCTCACCGCGGTCTGCGGCCGTGGCGCGGGGCGCAAGACCTTGCTGGCCGAGGAGGCCCCTCCGCCCAGCGCGACGCCCGCTCAACTGCCGGCCGATCGCACCGTGCTCGTCACCGGCGGCGCCCGCGGCATCACCGCCACCTGCGCCCTGGCCCTCGCCAAAAAGACCGGTGGCCGCTACCTCCTCATCGGTCGAACCCCCCTCGACCCTGAGCCCACCTGGGCCCAGGGTCAGCCCGCCTCGGCCCTCCGGGGGGCCGCCGCCCGGGCCCTCGGCGCCAGCGCGACCCCCCGCGCCATCGAGGGGCTGACCCACGCGGTGCTGCAGGGCCGCGAGGTCCACGCCACGCTGGCCGCCTTTGAGGCCCTGGGGGTGGAGGCCCGCTACACCCCCCTCGATCTGGCCCAGGAGGGCGCCGCCGACGCGCTCCTCGCCCAGCTCCCGCCCACCTGGGGCCCCGTCCACACCGTGCTGCACGGCGCCGGGGTTTTGGCCGATGGCCCCCTGCGCAGCCGCAGCCTCGACACCCTGGGCCGGGTGCTGGCCCCCAAGGTCGACGCCCTCCTCGCCCTGCTGCCCCGCCTGCCGGCCCAGACCACCTTGCTGCTCTTCTCCTCGGTGGCCGCCGCCTACGGAAACGCCGGCCAGGCCGACTACGCCATCGCCAACGCCATCCTCGACCAGGTGGCCCAGGCGGCCACCGCCCGGGGCCAGCGCGCCTGCGCCCTGGCCTGGGGGCCCTGGGACGGCGGCATGGTGAGCCCGGCGCTCAAGGAGCACTTCCTGGCCCAGGGCGTGGCGGTGATGGGGGCCCAGGACGGCGCCGACGCCTTCGTCACCGAGGCCCTGCAGGGCGAGCTGGCCCATGTCATCCGCGGCGCCGGGCCCGCACCCCAGGCCAGGCCCCGGCGTCGCGCCCACCTGCACGCCCGCCTCGATGTCCAGGCGCTGCCCCTGCTCGCCGACCACACCATCGCCGAGGCCCCGGTGCTGCCGGTGGCCTGGGCCCTGGGCTGGGCCCTGGGCAGCGCCGAGGCCCTCTGGACGGGGGCCCTGCGGGTGGAGGGCCTGCAGGTGCTGCGCGGCATTCGCCTGCCGCCCAGCGGAGAGGTCGACGTCGAGCTGATTCTGGAGGAGGAGCAGGGCGAGATCGCCGCCAGCCTACACACCCCGGAGGGGCCCGCCTACCGCCTTCGCCTCCTGCCGGGCGCGGTCGCCGCACCGCCGTCCGCGCCCTTTGGCCCGCCGCCCGCGATCGAACCAGCCGCCTACCGCGCGGCGGGCGTGATCACCTACGGCCCGCTCTTTCCCGCCCCCCTGGCCGTGCTGCACCTCGACGATCACCGCGTGGCGCTGCGCTTCGCTGGCAGCCCGCACCCGGGCGACCTCGTGCCGGGGGCCTTCAACCCCTATGCCTACGAGCTGGCCACCCACGCCCTGCTGGTCTGGCTCTGGGAGCGCCGCCGCACCGCCTGTCTGCCCCAGCGCACCGCCCGCTTTGTGAGCCAGCGGCCCCTGCCGCCCGGCCAGCCCTTCTGGGTCTCCCTTCGCCTCGACGCCCAGCGCGAAGACGAGGTGGTCTGCTCCTTTGATGTCCGCGATGAGGCCGGCGCCCTCTACGCCTTCGGCGAGGGGCTCACCATGACCCCCATCCCCGCCGACAGCCGGCTGCGAGCCCCAACGTGAGCCTGCTGGCGATCACAGGCGCCGACTGCTGGTTGCCGGGGGCTGCCGGCCTCGACGCGCTCTGGCAGGTGCTCTCGACCGGCCAGCGCGCGACGGGGCCGATCACCGCGGCCTCGCTGGGCGCGCCGCTGGAGCCCTACTTCGCCGCCGAGGCCGGCGTGATCGACCACACGCCCTCCTTCGACCTGGGCGATGTGCCGCCTCCGCCGGCGGCGGGCCGTCCATCCTCGCTCGACGGGCTCGATCTCTCGGTTCACCTCGCCTTTCAGGTCGCCCAGGGCGCCCTGGCCAGCGCGCCGCCCTCGCGCCGGCGGCGGACGGGGCTGGTGCTGGCGGGCTACACCTGGGCGGTCTTCACCGCGGCCCAGCGCATCGTCGATCGCCTCTATGATCCGCTGCTGCGCGATCTTATCGCCGCCTCGCCCATCGCAGCGCAGGGGCCGGATGATCGGCGCAACACCGCGCTCTCGGGCCTCGTGCCCGATCTGCTCTGTTCGGCCCTGCATTTGGGCGGGCCCCGCCTCGCCCTCGACGCCGCCTGCGCGTCAACCGCCTATGCCTTTGAGGTCGCGCGCCACTGGCTCGACGCCGGCCGCGCCGACGAGGTGGTGGTGGTCGCGGTCAGCGCGTCAGAACCGCTGTTTTCGCTGCTCGGCTTCGCGGCCGTACACGCCCTGCCCGCCGCCGGCGCCGTCAGCCAGCCCCTCGACGCCGACTCGGCCGGCATCTGCCCGAGCAAGGGTGCCGTCGCCTTTTGCCTGCGCCGGCCCCAGGCTGTGGCGGAGCAGGGAGGGCCCCTCCTCGGCCTGATCCGCGGCATCGGCCTCAGCAATGACGGGCGCGGCCGCAGCCTCCTCGCCCCCGACACCCGCGGCCAGGCCGAGGCCATCACCCTCGCCCTGCAGCAGGCCCGGCTGGAGCCCTCCGATCTGCCGGTGGTGGAGTGCCACGCCACGGGCACCGCGGCGGGGGATCAGTCCGAGCTCGATGCCATCGCGCGGGTCCTGGGCACCCGGCCTCGCCTCGGCGCGGCCAAATCCCAACTGGGCCACCTGCTGCCGGCGGCGGCGGGGGTGGGTCTGTTGAAGATGCTGCTCTCCTTTGCCCACCGCGCCCTGCCCGGCACCTGCGGCCTGCGCAGGCCGCTCACCGCCCAGGACGGCGCCGCCTTCGACATCCCCGCCGTCACCACCCCCTGGACGCCGGGCGCCCCCCTGCGGGCCGGCGTCAACGCCTTTGGCTTTGGCGGGGCCAACGCCCACCTGATCGTCGAGGCCCCCAACGCCGAGGTCAGCGCCGCCGCCGCGCTCACCGCCCCGCCGGCCCTGGCGATCATCGGCGCCGCCGGTTGTTTTGGCGACAGCCCCACCCTCGCCGCCCTGCAGCGCCGCTGGCGGCAGGGCAGCGTCGACCACCGCCCGCGGCCCGCCGACCGTTGGTTTGGCCTGGAGGGCGCCTTCGAAGCGCTCACCGGCCAGCCGGCCGACGCGGTGGCGGGCGCCTTCTTGGACGAGCTGGCCGTCGACGCCCTGCGCAGCCGGCTCCCTCCCGATGGGCTGCCCCGCCACAACCCGCAGCAGGTGGCCCTTGTGGGGGTGAGCGACGCGGCGGTGCGACAGGCCGGCCTCACGCCCGGCGCCCGGGTGGCGGTGGTGGTGGCCCATGGGGTCGAGCTGCGCATCCACCGGCTGCAGGCCCGCTGGGAGCTGGCCCACCGCCTGCCCGCCGATGCGCCGCTGGCCGCCCTTCGCGACGCCCTGCACCCGCCCGCCACCGTCGGCGACTTCACCTCGTGGATCGGCAACCTGATGGCCAGCCGGGTCTCGGCCCTCTGGGACTTTCACGGCCCGTCGCTGACGGTCTCCGCCGACGCCCTCTCCACCGAGGCCGCGCTGGAGGTCGCCCGGGGCCTGCTCTCCGATCCCGGCATCGACGCCGTCGTGGTGGGCGCGGTCGACCTGTGCGGCGGCCCCGAGGCGGTCGCCCTGCGCGCGCGGTTGACCCCCCTGCGCAGCCGGCCCGCCGAGGCCCTGCTCGACGGCGGCGGCTGGCGCCCCGGAGAGGGCGCGGGCGCCATCGTCCTCTGCCGCACCGCCGACGCGGAGGCCCGCCAGCAGCCCATCCTCGCTGAGCTGCTGGCGCTGGAGGCCTGCCAGGGCCCCCCCACCGCCGCCACCGTGGCCGAGGCCGCCCAGGCCGCCCTGCTGGCCGCTGGCCTGCCCGCCGCGGCGATCGGCCTCGTCGAGGCGCGCAACGAGGGCAGCCCCCACCTCGATCAGGCCGAGCGGGAGGGCCTCGACGCGGTCTACGGCGCCGCAGGGGCGGTGGTGGGCTCCGCCGCCCACAGCCTGGGGCACCTTGGCGCCGCCGCCGGCATGGCCTCGTTGCTGCGCGCCTTGTGCGCCCTGCAAGGCGCCGTGCTGCTCCCCGGGCCCGGCGTCGCCGCCCCCACGCGCTTGTGCGCCCCCGAGGCGGCCCGGCCTCAGACGTGCATGATCTCCGTTTCCTTCTTCGCCAAAAGCTCGTCGATCTTCTTGACGTGCGCGTCGGTCTGCTTCTGAACCTTGTCGAGGTGGCGCTTGCGCTCGTCCTCGGTGATCGCGTGGTTCTTCTCGGTTTTCTTGATCTCGTCGTTTTCTTGCCGGCGGATGTTCCGGATCGCCACGCGGCCGTGCTCGGCCATCGC
>JBEIQK010001084.1:0-1755 GCA_040376505.1 Alphaproteobacteria bacterium
CCCTCGCGCGCGAAGGCGGAGCGCAGGCACCCGACGGCTCAGCCGCCGGACTTGGCGCCCTTGGCGCCCTTGGCACCCTTGGCCGCCTTGGAGCCCCCCTCTTCGGCCGGCGGAGCGCCCCCTTCGGGAGGCGGCGCGGCGCCTTCACCCGCCGGGGCCCCGGGGCCCGGGCCGCCGCCGGGAGGCGCGCTCCCCGCCTGGGGGGCTTCGCCCGTGCCCGGCGCGCCGATCGGCGGCAGCACCCCGCCTTCGCGCTCGGTGCCGTCAATGTCCAGGCCGCTCACATCCTTGGCGGCGGTCAGGCTCTTGCCCTTCTCGAGGATCGCGATGCGCTCGCCCTTGGAGGGCTTTCCGTCGCCGTTCTTGTCGAAGAGAAGCTCCAACACCACCGGCACCTCGCTCTTGGGGGCCAGCACCGTGTAGGCGCCGACCTTGTCGAGCTTGGTGGCCGTGATGGGCCCCGTGGAGGAAGGCGCGGCGTTGCCCGCCGAGGGATCGACGAAGGCCGCGACGCGGAGCACCATGTCGCCCGTGCAGCCGGCGGTGCAGGCCACCTTGCCGCTGAAGGTCACATGGCTGCCGCTCTTGACCTGGTCCTGGGTCTTCTGCGGAGGCCCCTCGGTGGAGTCCTGGCCGATGACGAGCTGCACCGTGCCCTCGGGAGGCTTGGGCGGCTCGGCGCCGTCGGGCGGCGGGCTGCCATCGGTGACCATGCCCGGCGTGCCCGGCGTGCCGGCCTCGCCCTCTCCGGGCGTGCCTGGAGTGCCTGGGCCGCCTGGACCCCCCGGCGCCCCACCCTCACCCGGAGGCCCACCCGGCCCGCCCGGTCCACCCCCCGGAGGCCCGCCTGCGCCCGGCGCTCCACCCTGAGGCGTCTGCTCGGGCGGCGTCGGACAGGCGACGAGGGCGAGGAGGAGCGGCAACGCGGCGGCCATCGACCACCAAGGGCGGGCCACAGGAGAGCGAAGCGGGAACATCATGCAGTACAGCCTCCGTCAAGGGGCACGGCGATTCAACCATGCGCGGCAGGGCCTAATCAAGCCCCGCGCCCCGCGCCGCCCGCGCGAGGCGGTCGGCCACCGCAGCGCCGATGCCACCCGCGCCGGGCAGGGCGGCGACCAGCACATCCACGCCCAGCGTGTCCAGCCGTCGAAGGTCGGCGTACAGGGCGCGCGCGTAGGCGGCGTCGTCTTCGTAGGAGAGCACCGCCACCGACAAGCCCGCTGCGCGCAAGGCGGCGGCCTCGGCCTCGGGTTGGGCCGAGAGGCGCAGGGCCGTGCGGGGCGCGTAGTGGGCCGCCAGGGTGCCCGGCGCCCGGGTGAGGCCGCCGCGGGCGACCGGCCCGATCGCCGCCTCCACCGCCTCCACCGGCACCCCGCCCGGGCGCAGCAAGGCCGCCTGGGGGCGGCTCAGGTCGATGATCGTGCTCTCCACGCCCACCGCACAGGGCCCGCCGTCGAGGACCGGCATCTGGGCGCCCAACTCGGCCCAGACATGGGCGGCGGTGGTGGGACTCACCCGGCCGAAGCGGTTGGCCGACGGGGCCGCAAGGCCACAGCCTGCCTCCTCGATCAGCGCGCGGGCCAGCGGATGATCGGGCACCCGAAGCCCTACGGTGTCGAGCCCGCCGGTCACCTCATCGGGCACGCCGGGGCCGCGCTTCAGCACCAGGGTGAGCGGACCCGGCCAGAAGGCCGCCGCCAGCGCAAGGGCCCGCGAGTCCACCTGCGCCCAGTCGGCCAGCCCGGCGGCGTC
>JBEIQK010000689.1:0-3588 GCA_040376505.1 Alphaproteobacteria bacterium
CCCTGGCCCCCGCGCGGCCGGCGGCTTCGGTTGCGCGGGTCGCCCGGGCGCCGGCCGCCGTGGCGGGGATCTGGGCGCTCAGCCGCATCGAGCCCCATTCCGCGGCCTGGGGCACCGCGATCGCCCTGCGGGCCACCGGTCCAGGCGATCGGCGGGCCGCGGCCGACGCCCTGTGGAGGGAGGTGGAGGCCCTGCGCGTGCGGATCCACGCCGATGCCGCCGGTGGGGTCTGGCTGGAGGAGGCGCCCCCCGGGCCCGCGCCCCTGCGCAGCCTCGCCACCGCGGCCGAAGAGGCGGCCTTCCTCGCCGAGCCGGCGGAGGTGGAAGGCGGGCCCCTGGCGCGCATCGGCCTCACCGCCGATGGCCGCCTGCTGCTCTGGATGCACCACTGCATCGCCGACGCCTGGTCGGCCGGCCTGCTCGCTGAGGTCTACGCCGCCGCGCTGGTCGGGGTGGCCCTGCCGCCGCGGCCGCTGCGGCTCCTCGATCTGGGGGCCGAGGAGGCCCAGAATGCGCACCGCGCCGAAGGGCTCGCGGCGGCCTGGGCTGCGCGCCTGCGGGGGGCGCCGATGCGCAACGACCTGCCCGGCGTCGCTCGCGATCCGCGGGCAGGGGGGCCGGCCAGCACGGTGGAGGTGGCGGTCGGCGGCGCGCTGGGCGAGGCCATCACGGCCCTCGGGCGCTCGCTCCGGGCGACCCCGGCGGCGGCGCTCCTCGCGGGGCTGGCGGCCTGGCTCTACGCCGAGACCGGCCAGGACGACCAGCTCCTCGGCGTGGTGCTGGCGGGCCGCGAAGGGCCCGATCGATCCCACCTCATCGGCAATCTCGCCCGCGCCTTGCCGGTGCGGCTGCGCTTGGGGCGAGGCCGAAGCGGGGCTGCGGTGGTGCAGCAGGCCCGCGCCGCCTTGCTCGACGCCGCTGATCACAGCGAGGTGGCGCTCTCGGCGCTGGTGTCGCAGCTTTCGCCGCCGCGGGCTGCCGACCAGCAGGCCCTCTTTCAGGTCTGTTTTGTGGGCCAGGACGGGCCGCCGCGGGAGCGCCGCCAGGGCGCGGTGCGGGTGGTGGCCGAAGAGATCGACCTGGGCGCGTCGCCCTACGATCTGCTGGTGCGTGCCGAAGGGGAGGGGAGCGGCCTGCGCCTGCGCCTCACCGCCCGGCACAGCCGCGTCGATCCGGGCGCGCTGCGCGGGATGGCCGCCGGGCTGCGCGACCGGCTCCGCGCGCTCTGCGACGAGCCCTCGGCCCCCTTGAGGGCCCCCGCCCTCCTGGCCGCCGCGGCCGCCCTCCGCCGCCGTCGTGACTGCGAGGACGCTGATGTGGTGTGGGTTCCCGGCGAGGGGCCTCCGTGGTTGGGCCTCGTGGCTGGCGGCCCGGCCTCGACCAGGCAGATCGCCTTGTCTCGCCTGCCGCGCGACGAAGAGGGTCGCCTGGATGAAGAGGCCGCCCGGGCCGCTGTCCTCGGCGCGGCGGCGCCGCTGCGACGTGGGGCGCTGCACCGCGCGGATCTGCTGCCCGGCGCCCTTGCTGGCCTGGCGCACCAGACCTCGGGCGGGCCAGCGGCGATTCGGTCGACCTCGCGCCGGCCGGCGCTGCGGGTGGGGCGGCCGGCCCTCCCCCTGCCGGCCCCGGGCCTCGCGGCCCTCCTGGAGCGGGCGGCGGCCTCGACCGCGCCGCTCACCTTCCTCGACGCCGATCTGCAGCCGGAGGTGCTGAGCTACGCCGATCTGTGGCGCGAGGCGCGCGCGGTGGCGGGCGGGCTGCGGCGCGCCGGACTCGGCCCCGGGAAGGCCGTGGTGCTGGCACTCCCCGAGGCGCGGGGGCTGGTTCCGGCGCTTTGGGGCTGCTTCCTCGCCGGGGTGGCGGCCTTGCCGGTGGCGGCGCCGCTGGGGCCGGGCCCCTCCGAGGCGCGGCTTCGCCTAGGGCAGGCCGTCGATCTGTTAGGCGGGGCGCCCGTCCTCACCGATCCCGCGCGGATGGACACGCTGGCGGGCCTCGTTTGCCTCGATGGGCGGGCGCTGCGGGAGGGCCGGCCCGACGGCGATCCGCAGGCCGCCGGCCTCGACGACCTCGCGCTCCTCCTGCTCACCTCCGGCAGCACCGGCGCGCCCAAGGCGGTCACCCACGGGGCGCGCACCCTGCTCTCCTTCCTGGGCGCCTATGGCGCGGCCCTCGATCTGGGGCCGCAGGACGTCTTCCTCAACTGGCTGGGCCTCGATCACGTCGCCCCGCTGCTGATGGTTCACGCCTCGGCGGTGATGGCCGGGGCGGCCCAGGTGCATGCGCCCACCTGGGCCTTCCTCTCGGCGCCGGCCCGGGCCTTGGACTGGGCCCACCGCTACCGGGCCACCACCACCTTCGCCCCCAACTTCGCCTTCGGCCTGCTGGCCGAGGCTGCCGCGGGCGCGCCGGAGGGGGCCTGGGATCTGCGCTGCGCGCGGGCCTTCACCAATGGCGGTGAGACCCTGGTGCCGGCCACCACCCGGCGCTTCCTCGACGCCGCCGGGCGCTTTGGCTTCCCCGAAGCGGCGATGGTGCCGATCTGGGGCATGTCGGAGACCTGTTCGGCCACCATCCTGCGGCGAGGGCCGGGCCCCGGCAACGCGGCCAGCGACCCGGGCACCCTCCTCGGAGGGCCGGTGGCGGGCTTGTCGATGCGGGTGGTTGATGCGGCCGGCGCCCTGCGCGACGAAGGCGAGATCGGCCATCTGCAGGTGCAGGGGGTCATGGTCACGCCGGGCTACCTGCGCCGGCCCGAGGCCAACGCCGCCGCCTTCACCGCCGACGGGTGGTTTGACACCGGCGACCTCGGCTTCATCGACCCCGGCGGCCTCGTGCTCACCGGGCGGGCCAAAGACCTCATCATCGTCGCCGGCCGCAACCTGGGCTGCCACGAGGTCGAGGCCGTGGTGGAGGGCCTCCCCGGCGTGGCCCGCTCCTTTGTGGCCGCCACCCCCCTTCGGCCGCCGGGCGCCGAGACCGATGAGGTGGGCGTCTTCTTCGCCACCGACCTGCCCGACGAGGCCCTGCCCGGGCTCTACGCGGCGGCGCGGGCGGCGCTCGGCGCGCAGTTGGGCTTCGTGCCGGCCTGCCTGCTGGCGGTCTCGCGGGACGACATCCCCAAGACCGAGATCGGCAAGCTCCAGCGGTCGCGGCTGCGGGCCCGCTTTGAGGCCGGTGATTTCGACGCCGCCGTGCGGGCCGCCGACCTGCGCTGCGAGAACGAGCGCACCCTGCCCGACTGGTTCGCCGCGCCGGCCTGGCTGCCTGCGCCGGCCTGGCCAGCGGATGGATCGCGCTGGTGGGTGGCCGCGGCGGCCGACGATCCGCGCGCCGACGCGCTGCCGGGTGCCCAACGCCTCGCCTTTGGCGCCGTCGCCGAGGCCCTCGCCGCCGGGGGCCCCGCCGGGCTGCTGTGGATCGAGCCCGACCGCGGCGGCGACAGCGTCGAGGCCGCCATCGAGGCGGCCCTGGCCCTCCAAGCGGCGCTGGCGGGCCCGGTGCCCACCCGCCTCGTGGTGGCGGTGGATCAGCGCCCGCGGCGGGCCGGCGCCCTGGGCGCCCTGCTGGCCACCCTGGTGCAGGAGCGGC
>JBEIQK010000476.1:0-5088 GCA_040376505.1 Alphaproteobacteria bacterium
GACCGTTTGCGTCGTCGCCGCCCTTCGGTAGACTGGAGGCATGGTCCGCCTGCCTCCCCTCCTCGTCCTCCTCGCCTGCGCCCCCTTCGAGCCGCCGGTCTTCGGCTCCGAAGGCGCCACCCTCAGCGAGCCGGCCGACGCCTGCACGGTGCGGGCCCCGCCCTCGGGCTTCTCCTCCCAGGGTGCGGCCGCCGACGCCCACGCCAGCGTCTACGGCGATCAGCCCGAGCCCTTCCACGTCCACCTCGGCATGCCCCGTCGCGACGCCAGCCGCTCGCTGTCGGTGCTCTGGCGCACCGACGTCGACACCCGGGCCAGCCTCTTGCAGATCGGCCCGGTCGACGGCTTTCCGGCCACCGCCACCGTGCACGCGGGGGCCAGCTTCCTCTTTGGCGCCGGCGAGCCCAATTCCGGCCCCTACCGCCAGCACGAGGTGCGGGTTTGTGGCGAATTGTCCCCCGACACCGTCTACCGCTACCGGGTCGGCGGCCCGGGCGGCTGGTCGGAGCCCGTCGACATCCGAACCGCCCCCACTGCCGACAGCGCCGCCCCGCTGCGCGTCGCCCTGCTCGGCGACTCCCGTGGCGATCCCGAGACCTGGGGCGCCCTGCTGGAGTTGATCGACGCCGAGGAGCCCGACGTCATCCTGCACACCGGCGATATGGTCGACTTCGGAGGCACCCAGGAGGAGTGGGACGCCTGGTTTGGGGCCGGCAGCAGCGTGCTGGCGCGCCGGCACCTCTACGTCGCCCACGGCAACCACGAGTACCTCGCCCAGAACTACTTCGCCCAACTGGGCCTGCCCGGAAATGAACAGTGGTACGCCGTCGACCACGGCCCCCTCCACCTGCTCTCCCTCAACGACACCGTGGCCCAGGCCAGCGATCTCACCGCCCAGACCACCTTCCTCGACGCCGAGTTGGCCGCCAGCGCCGCCCCCTGGCGCCTCGCCATTCACCACCAGGCCACCTGGTCTACCTGCACCAGCCATGGCAGCAACGAGACCGTACGCGACGCCTTCGGCCCGGCCTGGGAGCGCGGCGGGGTGCAGCTCGTCGCCGCCGGCCACAACCACATCTACGAGCGCAGCCACCCCCTGCGCGAGGGCGCGGTGGTGGGCGAGGGCGAGGGCACCGTCTACCTCGTCAGCGGCGGCGCCGGGGCCCCTCTGTATACCGAGTATGTCCCCGAGCCCTGGAGCGCCGTGCAGAACCCGATCGAGCACTTCGTGCTGATCGACCTCGGCCCCGAGTCTGCCGAGGCGGTGGTGCGCGATCTCGCCGGCAACACGATCGACAGCTTCACCGTGCCGCGCTGACCGACCCCACCCAGACCCCCAGCCCCGCTACCAGCAGCCCCGCCGCGAGGGCCCCTGCCAGCAGCCGCTTCGCCAGGGCGCCCTCGGCCAGGGCCGCCCCCAGGGCGAGGCAGAGCGCGAAGGCCGCCACATGCTCCTTCCACTCGAAGGCCAGGGCCACGTCGGGGGCCCGCTCCAGCAGGTCGGGCTTGTGGAGGCGCCGGTAGGCCGGGTAGATCACCATGCCGCTCAGGCCCGCCGCGGCGATGAGGCCGATGGCGCCGCGCTCCCAGAGGCGCAGGTTGCGTTTGGCAAGCACCGGATGGGCCAGCAGGGCCAGGGCCAGCACCCCCAGCAGACCGTGCAGGCGCCCCAGAACCGTAAACAGAAGCAGGCTCATGGCCAGATCCCCATGGCCAGCACGCCAAGGGCCAGCACCGGCCAGACCAGCCCCATCACCGCCCGCTCCACCGCCGCCGCATCATCGGGCTCGCGCACGGCGAGGTAGCAGAGCATCCCCGCCAGGATCGCGTGCAGCAGCGCAAAGGCGCAGCGCCAGAAGTACGGGATGGTCAGTTGGGCGAGCACTGGGCCCACATCCGGCGCGGTAACGAGATCGACGAGGCGCTGGATGGCGTAGGAGAGCACCCCGGTGAGCGCCCCCACGCCGGCCGCCGCGCTGCGCCTCGAATCAGCCGCGGGCATGGGCGCGCACCCGGGGGCACTGGGGATCAGGGGCCAGGGCGTCGCCGGTCAAGGCCTCGGCCACCGCCCGACAGCCGCCCCGGCAAACCGCCTGGTGCGGGCAGGCGGCGCAGGGCTCCGGCGGCGCCGCGGCTCGGCCTCGCCAGCGCAGCAGGGTGGCGTCGGTCGACCAGGCCGCCGCCACGCTGTCGGCCGGGCTGGAGGCCACGAAGGAGCAGGGCGAGAGCCCGCCGTCGGCGCGGCGGGTGAGCAGGCTCTGGCCCCCCGGGCAGCCCCGCAGGCCCATCGCCGCCGCCTGCGCTGGCTCCAGGGCGTCGACGACAAAGGGCAGCAGGGCGCAGTCGACGCGGATGCGCAGCCCCGTCGCCGCCTCGGCGGCGAGCAGGCGTGGGAGCAGACCGTCCAGGGCCTCGGGCGGCGGCGAGACCGCGCTCCAGGCCGCCCGACCGCGCCCGCTCGGCTTCATACGCAGCCACTGCCACTCCTCGGCGCCGGCCTCGGCGATCGCCGCCCCCAAGGCGTGCAGCGCCCCCGGCCGCTCCAGCAGGGCCCGGCTCAGCACGGTGTTGACCCCGGTCTTCACCCCCGCGGCGCGCAGGGTGTGAAGGGCCGAGATCCCCATCGCGCTGCCGTCAAAGCCGCGCACCGCCGCGTAGATCGGGCCCAGGCCATCGAGGCTGATGTTGACCTGGCCCACCGCCCCGGCGAGGCGGGCCGCCGCCGCTGCGCTCAAGCCGAGGCCGCTGGTGGTGAGGTTCACCCGCAGGCCGGCCTTCCGCGCGTTGGCGATGGCGGAGAAGAGCGCCGCATCGAAGCCCCGCTCGCCGCCCCCCAAGGCCACCTCGAAGACGCCCATCTGCGCCAACTCGGCGTAGAAGGAGGCTGGCGGCAGGGCGCTGGGCGCGCGATCGGGGCTGGCGCCGATGTAGCAGGCCGTACAGCGCAGGCCACAGGTCTCGCCGAGCGAGACATGGACCTCGGTGGGCGCCGAGAGGGCCCCGGGAACGGCCTCTCCCTCGCCCCAAGGGGCGGCGTCCGCGGCCAGGGCCTTGGCGCCTTCCGCGTCGAGGTGCACCTTGTCGCCCGACTCGGGCACAAAGACCACGGCGCCGTCGGCCTCCTTGCGAAGCAGCAGGGGTTCTTCGTCCCCCGTGCGGGGCCGGCTGAGGCGGGCCGCGAGCAGGTGGAGCAGGGCCCCCACGCCGCCCAAGGTGAGGATCGCCGCCCCCACCACGCTCCCCGAGGAGGAGCAGTTGGGCGCCCGGCCCAGCCAGACCGCCCGGATCGAGGCGGGCCGCACCCGGCTCATCCGCCCACCCCCAGGCTCGGCAGGCCCGCCACCCAGGCCGACAGCGCCAGGGCCGCGCCGGCCGAGAAGAGCCGAAAGGCCCACCCCGCCTGGGCCGCCACCACCACGAGGTGCTGCAGACCCAGGCCCAGCCACAGGCCGGTGAGGGGGCCCAGCGCGCTCGGGCTGTGCAGGGCGACGAGGCCCAAGGCGCCGACCCCCGCCGCGGCCCAGACCCCGAGGCCCGCCGGCCAGGGCCAGGGTCGCCGCCGCGCCGCCGCCCCCAGGCCCCAGATCAGGTGCAGGCCCACCACCCCCAACAACATCGGTCGCCACGGGCTCGCCGCGCGCAGGGCCCCAGCCCGCTGGGCGATCAGCCGCCCCGCCGGGCCCTCCACCGCCGGGGCCTGGTCCAGAAAGGCCGCCTCGGCCTCGTGATCGCCGCGGGCCCGGGCCGCGTCGGCCAGCCACAGCGCCGCCTCGGCCTGCAGCAGGAGAGGGGCCGACCCCGAGAGCAGCGCCGCCACCGCCGTCTCCGGGGCCTCGCCCCGTCGGGCCGCCATCAAGGTGCTGAGGCCCTGGAGCCCGCCGTCCGCGTCCTGGCGCGCTTCCAGCTCGCGCAGCCGTCGTTCACAGCGCTGCCCCCCTGGAGAGCCCGCCGCCGCCGCGATCAAGGCCGTGCAGGCCTCCCGCTCGGCCGCTGGATCGCCCTGCCGGTTGGCCGCCCGCGCCGCCGCCTCCAGCGCCGCCGGCTCCGCCGCGAGGGCCAGGCCCAACAGCCAGATCATGCCCGGGCCGGCGCCCGCCGCAGCAGCACCGCGCCCACCGCCACGAAGGCGGCGATCGAGGCGATGGCCAGCTTCTGGCCCATCCGCTCGGCCTCGGCGCCCTCCACGCCGGTCGAGAGGAAGTGCTGCGCCCCCTCGGCGGCCAGCAAGCCATAGAGCGCCGGCCCCACCAAGGCGGAGATGCGGCTGCCCAGCGCATAAAAGCCGAAGAGCTCCGCCGACTGGTCGCGGGGGATCAGCAGGGCCACGAAGGTGCGGCTCACCGCCTGGATGCCGGCCATCGCGAAGCCCGCCGCGGTGCCGAGGGCGTAGAAGGCGCCCACCGGCTTCATCATCACCAGCAGCACCACCGCGGCGAAGAAGGTAGCCAGGGCCGCGTAGAGCGAGCCCCGCGGCCCAACCCTGTCGGCCAGCTTTCCAAAGACGAGGGCGCCAACCACATTGGCGACCTGCACCAGGATGAAGAAGCGCACCAGCCCTTGCTGTTCGAGGGCGTAGACCACCTTGCCGATGATGCCCGCGAAGTCGAGCACCATCATCACGCCAGCGTTGAAGAAGA
Source organism: Alphaproteobacteria bacterium (assembly GCA_040376505.1). Lineage (GTDB taxonomy): Bacteria > Myxococcota_A > UBA796 > UBA796 > UBA2385 > JBEIQK01. The sequence goes on from JBEIQK010000476.1 coordinate 4,638, forward strand.
GAAAGGCCAGCATGAAGGCCAGCAGGTCGGGGAAGCGCCGCGCCGTCGCCACCGTCTGGCGCACCTGGGCCAGCGCGGCGCCGAGGCGGGACTCCCCGGCCTGGAGCGGCCGCGGCGTGCCCCGCTCGCGCAGAAAGAGGAAGATCGGCAGGGTGGAGAGGCCAAACATGACGGCACAGACCAGGAAGGCCGTGCTGGGCGGCACCGCCGCGCCGCTCACCTTGGCCAAGCCCTGCAGGAGGAGCAGGATCAGGATGCCCCCCACCGTGCCCAGCGCGAAGCCGTACCCGGAGACCTTGCCCACGTCCTCCTCGTCGGCGATCTCGGGCAGCAGGGAGTCGTAGAAGACCTGCCCCCCGCGGTAGCCCACCTCGGCCAGCACGAAGAGCAGCAGACCCAGCCCCAACTGCCCCGGCTGCACCTGCGACAAGCCGGCCGTGGCGAGGCAGCA
>JBEIQK010001102.1:0-1687 GCA_040376505.1 Alphaproteobacteria bacterium
CATCGACGAGGACTGCGACGGCCTCGCCGATGACCTCGATCCGAGCGTGACCCGCACCGCCCTGTGGTATGCCGACGCCGACGGAGACGGCGTGGGCGACCTGATCCCGCTGGCCGCCTGCCTGGCCCCCGCCGGGGCGGTCGCCGAGGGCGGCGACTGCGACGACGCCGACCCGAGCATCCGCCCCGGCGTGGCCGAACTTTGCGACGGGCTCGATCAGAACTGCGATGGACAGGCCGATGAGGGCGTGCTGCTGTGGGTCTACACCGACAGCGACGGCGACGGGCTCGGCGATCCGGCCACGGCGACCGAGGCCTGCTCGCTGGCGGCGGGCGAGGTGCGGGTGGGCGGCGACTGTGATGACCACGATGCCGCCGTGGGGGTCTGCCCGGTCGCAGACACCGGCGACAGCGGCGACACGGGCGGGGCCAGCGCCACCACCCCGGTTCGCTTTGTGGTGCTGGCCGACACCGGCGACGGCAGCGCCGCCCAGTACGCGGTGGGCGACGGTATCTCCCAGGTCTGCGCCCTCTATGGCTGCGACTTCGTGCTGCTGGCCGGCGACAACTTCTACCCGGGCGGGGTGAACACCACGACCGATCCGCTCTGGACCTCGGCCTTCGAGCTGCCCTATGCCAACGTGAACGGACCCTTCTACCCGGTGATGGGCAACCATGACTGGGACCACGGCACCGATGTGGCCTACCTCGACGCCCAGGTCGCCTACTCCGCGGTCTCCTCGAAGTGGGTGATGCCGGCGGGCTCCTACACGGTGACCCATGGCGACGCGACCTTCTACGGGCTCGACACCCAGATGATCGACGTCGGCCTGGGCGCCGACCAGGAGGCCTGGCTGCCGCCGACGCGGGCCGCCAGCAGCAGCACCTGGAACATCGCCTTTGGGCACCACCCCTACCTTTCAAACGGCCCGCACGGCAACGCCCGCGGCGACCTGCTCACCTTCTTCACTGACCATGTCTGTGGGCAGTTTGACCTCTACTTCTCCGGCCACGACCACAACCTGCAGTGGCTGGAGGATGGCGGCTGCGGCACCCACCTCGTCGTGTCGGGGGCTGGGCACTCGACCTACCCGCTGATGGGCACCAACCCGAGCTACTTTGAGGCCCAGAGCCTGGGCTTCTTCTGGGGCGAGATCGACGGGAACGTGCTCACCATCGCCTTCTTCGACCAGAACGGCTCGGAGCTCTTTCGCGACGCCATCACCAAGTAGGGTCAGGGTCGAACAAAGCGGTAGTGGATGACAAACTGCGCCCGGTAGGCGGTGCCTTTCTCGTCGCGCAGGGGCGCAAAGCGCGTGGCGTAGGCGGCGGTGAGCGCCGACGCCCGCAGCAAGGATGGACAGTCCTCGGGGCGGGCCTCGACCACCCGGCCGCGCTCGTCGAGGAAGAGGCGGACCGTGCAGCGGGCCTCCGTGAGGTCGAGCTGGTGAAAGGCCTCGGGCACCCGGGGCGCGACGGACCGGGTGATGCGCGCTTGCTGGGTCTGGATGGGCCGGTAGGCCGGGGGCTCTGCGCCGCCCCCTCCGCCTTCGCCGCCGCCCTCGCCGCCCTCACCGCCGTCCCCACCCTCGCTGCCTTCGCCGCCGCCTTCGGGCTCACCCTCGTCGGAGAGGGCGGCGGGAGCCGCGTCGGCGGCGGGCTCGGTCGGCGGTGTCGGGCTCGGCTCG
>JBEIQK010000857.1:0-2690 GCA_040376505.1 Alphaproteobacteria bacterium
CATCTTGCTGCTTCTTGGCTGCTCCACCAAGCCCGCCGTGGACACCGGCTCCACCGGCCCCAGCCTGGAGTCCGACGCCGACACGGACAGCGACGCCGACACCGACGCCGATGCCGACGGAGACAGCGACGCCGACACCGACGCCGACACGGACGCGGACGCGGACGCCGATGCCGACGGAGACAGCGACGCCGACGCCGACAGCGACATCGACTGCACCAACGAGCCCACGCTGCCGCCGATCGACGAAGACACCTGCACCACCGACACCCTCTCCTGCGGCGACGTCGTGCTCTCCTCCACCACCGGCGGCACCAGCCAGGTCAACGGCGCGGACTACAGCAGCGCCTGGGCCTGCGCAGTGGTGGGCACCAGCTCCTACAGCGGCGCCGAGCGCATGTACGAGTTCATCCACCCCGCCACCGGCGCGGTCACCTTCGACCTGCACACCCCCTGCGACGAGCTCGATCTCTTCGTGATGGCCTGGGGTGCCGAGGACAGCTGCGTGCAGTCCGGGGTCGCCCTGTCGGAGTGCGAGGCCGGCGTCACCAGCGGCGATGACAGCACTTCGGTCTGGAACAATGAGCCCGCGCGCTACATCATCGTCGTCGAGGGCCCGGAGGGAGAAGAAGCGCCCTTCCAGCTCTCGATCTCATGCCCCTGAGCCGCTGAGCAGCGCGTCGGCCCAAAGCAGGGCCGGCACCCCCATCAGCAGGCTCAGCGCCGTGGTGGGCAGGCCCACCCGTAAGAACTCGAAGAAGCCCAACTCGTGGTGGGCGCGGGCCCGCTCGGCCACGATCAGGTTGGCCACCGAGCCCATCAGGGTCAGGTTGCCGGCCACCGTGGAGACAAAGGCCAGCTCGGTCCAGGCCAGGGTGGGGTCTCCCAAGGCAGCCAGCGGCTCGCCGACAAGCAGCACCAGCGGCACGTTGGAGACGAGGTTGCTGCCCAGCACCACCGCACCCACCAGCCAGAGCTGCCCGGAGAGGCTGCGCAGGTCGAGGTGGGGTGCCACCGCCGCGAAGGCGGCGTCGACCAGCCCGGTCGCCCGCAGCCCTTCCACCACGACGAAGAGGCCTGAGAAGAAGAGCAGCAGGGGCCAGTCCACCTTGGCCAGCAGCGGATCGGGATCCCGGCGGCGCCACAGAAGCAGGCCCGCCGCCGCCGCCGCCGCCGACCAGGCGAGGTCGAGCCCGGCGGCGAAGGCCCCCACCATCCCGAGCACCGCGAGGCCCCCCGAGGCGCCAAAGGGCGCGGAAGGCGGAGCGGGCCCCGCCGAAACCCGGGCCGGCAGCACCTTCCGGTAGAGCACCCAGAGCAGGAGACCCTGCCCAAAGGCTGCCGCCGCCACCGCCGGCGCCAGCCGCAGGCCAAAGTCGAGGAAGGAGATCCCGCTCAGCGAGGCGATCAGCATGTTCTGGGGGTTGCCCACGGTGGTGAGGGCGCTGCCGATGTTGGCGGCGGTGCCCAGGGCGAGCAGGTAGGGCGTCAGCGGCAGCCCCAGGCGCAGGCAAAGGCGCACCACCACCGGCGTGAAGAAGACGCAGACGGTGTCGTTCACCAGCACCGCCGAAAGGGCGCCGCTGCTCAGGCTGACGAGGCCCAACAGCGCCATCGGTCTCCCGCCCGACAGGGCCACGAGCCGCGCTCCCAGGGCGTCCAGCGCAGCTTCATCGGCCACCAGCAGTCCCAGGGCCATCATGCTGAAGAGCAGCAGCAGGGTGCCCAGGTCGACTGCCGCCAAGGCCGCCGCGGGCGCCAAGGAGCCGGTGGCCACCATCGCCACGGCCCCCACCAGCGCCCCCGCCGGCCGACCCAAGGGCATCGCCGCCCAACGCCGGCCGGCGATCAGCAACCAGGTCAGGCCGAAGACCAGCAGCGCCGCCCAGGGCTGGGGCATCAGCGCCTTCCACCGGCGGACATCATTCGACCGCCCCGTCGAAGTGCATGGGCACCACCTCCCCGGCGTCGTAGCGCCGCTTCACGCCGTCTCGCCCGAAGACGTAGACGCCGTCGCCCTTCCCCACCGATCGGGCCACGCCCGCGGCGAAGTCCACGAGCAGAAAGCTCTCTTCGTTCAGGCCGGCGCAGAGCTGTGCGCTGAAGCGCCGTGCCAGGTAGGCGAGGTTGTCGGGATCATCGGTGTGAATGCGGTCCATGCAGTGGGGCAGGAGCTGCAGCCCGCCGACGAGGCCCAATCCACGAGCGAAGAGCCGGAACTCGCGCTTGTCGGGGTCGGGGTTGAAGTCATTGTAGATGATCATCCGCTCACAGAGCGTGAGCGAGCCGGCCGAGATCGAGACGAAGGTGGCGCCGCGCCGGAGCTGCTCGCGCAGCACAGGCCCGAGGTCGAAGAAACGCAAGGCGCCGAGCAGCTCACCGGGCTCCCCGCCGAAGAGGAAGATGACATCGGACGACAGGATGAGCTCGGTCAGGCGGGCGCGCTCGGCCAGCCAGTCAGCGTCGAAGCGCAGGCCGGCCCGCGCCGGCAGCCAGGACTCGGCCTCTCCGAGGGCGGCGAGCATCCGGTCATCGTGGAGGATCAGATCGCCCAGGTCGCCCTGCAGCTCGCGGACGAGGGCCCGCCCAAAGAGCACCCCGGGATCGCGCACCGCCTCGGGCACCACCGGATCACGCGGCGCCGCCGCGAGGCGCCCCAAGGTGAAGCCCGGCACCCGCCGCCGCGCCGC
>JBEIQK010000307.1:0-7188 GCA_040376505.1 Alphaproteobacteria bacterium
GAGGGGGAGCGGCGGCCTGCTGCGGGGGTGCAGGGGCGCGCGCTCCTTCATCGGACCTCGCCGGGTCCGACTGGACCCGAAGGTAGCACATCCGATCGCATCTTCCACAGGCCCAGCGCCGCCTCGCCGGCGATGCGCAGGCTCATCTTGGACTGTCCATGTGCGCGGTCTGGAAAGCAAAAGGGCAGCTCGCCTACCAGAAAGCCGCGCCGCCAGGCCAGGGCGGTCAGCTCGATCTGGAAGGCGTAGCCCCGGGTCTGCACCCGATCGAGGGGCAGGGCCGCCAGCACGGATCGGCGAAAGCACTTGTAGCCGCCGGTCAGATCGCGGAGCGGCAGGCCGAGAACGAGGCGGGCGTAGGTGTTGCCGAGGCGAGAGAGCAGGCGCCGGTGGAGGCCCCAACCAGACACCCCGCCGCCCGGCATGTACCGACAACCGAGCACCAGATCGTATCGCTCGGCCGCCTGGAGCAGGGCCGGCAGCAGGTCGGGCGGGTGGCTGAGGTCGGCGTCCATCTCGAAGATGTGCTGGTAGTCGCGGTCGAGCGCCCAGGCGAAGCCGGCGAGGTAGGCCGGGCCGAGGCCGGGGGGGCCCTGGCGGTGCAGCACAAAGAGCCGCGGTTCGGCGCGGGCGAGGGCGTCGGCCAGGGCGCCGGTGCCGTCGGGACTGTGGTCGTCGACCACCAGCACATGGGCCCCGGGCAGGGCGGCGAAGATGGCCGGCAACAGGCGGGGCAGGTTGTCGATCTCGTTCAAGGTGGGCACCACCACGAGGGCGCCGGCACCCAGGGCGGCGCTCATCGGCGGCTGTTCACGGCCCAGTCATAGGGCGCGTAGCGGACGGTGTAGGCCCCGGCGCGAACAAAGGCGGCATCGCTGGGGCTCAGGTAGGGCAGGGCGAAGCGCAGGGCGGCGGACTTCTTTCCGCTCTGTCCAGGCGGGCCCTCGCCGGGGGTCTGCACAAAGTCCTCGCCAAACCAGTCAAAGATCATCGACAGCCACACCACCTTGGCCGCGGCGTCGACCCGCACCCCGCCGCCTTGCACCCAGGCCTGGGCGGCGGCGTCGAGTTGGGCGGCGAGGCCCGCGGCGGTGAAGGGGGTGGCCGGCAGGGGCGGGCAGCCGCGGCTGGCGCAGTTGATCGCCGCGTGGATGCGCGGATCGCCCATCGGGCGCAGGATCTTGTGCTCGATGTCGTTGAGGGTGAGGGTGCGGCCGGCCACAACGAAGCGCCGCTTGCTCCAGGGGTCGCCGCCGTCGAGGTCGCGGATGCTGGCGAGGGGCCAGTGATCGGCCACCAGATCGAGGGTGAGCAGGTTGTAGGCGTTGATCCAAAAGGCCATCTGGCCGGCCTTGTCGGCGGGCAGGGGGGCCGTGGCCAGGGCGTCTACCGGGCCTTGGAGCAGGCCGCTTTGGCGCAGGCCGGCGTAGTCCACCTCGCCCCGCGGGGCGTAGCGGGCCAGCGCTTCGGCGTAGGGCTCGGCCAGGGCGATGCGGCACAACAGGGCGAGGAGGGCGATCAGGGGCGGCTCCAAGGGGCCAGCCGGGGCTCAGGAGCCGCCGAGGCCGATGACGTTCCACTTCAGACCCGCGGGCACCCGCGTCACGCCCGAACCCTTGAGCCAGAGCGTGCCGCCGGGCGGCAGGTGGCGCAGGGGGCTCAGGTCGTCGAGGAGCGGGCAGCCGGAGATGACCAGGGCGCGCAGGTTGCGCAGGCCGGCCAGGGGGGAGAGGTCGACGAGGTTCTCGCAGCCGTGCAGGGCCAGGGCCTGCAAGGCGCGCAGGCGCGAGAGGGGGAAGAGGTCGACGATGCCCTCGCAGCCGCCGAGGTCGAGCCAGGTGAGCTCGGCCAGCTCGCCGATCGGGTCGATGCCCACCACGCCCAGGCAGCGGCGCGCATCGAGCCAGGTGAGGTTGCGCACCTCGGCCAGGGGGGAGATGTCGGTGACGCGGGCGCAGTCGTGCAGATCGAGGCGGGTGAGGCGGGTGAGGTGCCCGAGGGGCCGCAAGTCAGAGAGGGCGGCGCAGCCCGAGATGTCGAGGTGCTGCAGACGGGGCAAGGCGGAGACGGGGGTGAGGTCCTGGGTCCAGCGGGGCACCCGGCCGCGGTCGCGGGCCCAGCGCATCACCGAGTCTTCGATCAGCTTGCCGGCGGACTCCCGCACGGCGAGGGGCACCTTGTCGCCGGCCTGGGCGAGGGCGAGGGCGAGGGGGCCGAGCTCATCGGCCTCGGTGAGGGTGTGGGGGCGCCCATCGCCGAGGACGGCGTTGTAGACGCGCTCGGCGGCCTCGGGCTGCTCGGCCAATTGTCCGATGACCCGGGCGAGGTGGCCGGCGCCGTCGGCCTCGCGGGCCCAGCTCTTCAGCGCGTCGACGGCGGCGGGGCCCACCTGGCCGGCGTGCAGCAGGTCGGTGACCCGGCGGGCGGCGAGGTGGCGGCGCAGCTCCAGGTCGGAGAAGCCCAGGCTGCGGTCGGTGGCGTCGAGGAAGGGCAGGCGATCGATCGCGGCCTCGAGGATCGTGGCGGCGACGGCCTCCCCGGGGTCTTCTGGGCAGACGGCGCGCAGAGAGGCCAGGGCGGCGCCCAGGCGGCTGCGGGGGCGCCCGCGCTCGGCCTCGTCGGCCAGCGAGAGGAGCCAGCGGCGGAGGTGGGGCGGGCGAACGGCGCCGCTCCAGGGGCCCTGGCTGAGCAGGGTCTCGGCGGCGACGACCATCTGCTCGCGCAGGGCGGGGCCCTCCTGGCCCAGGCGGCCCTGGCGGGTCCAGGCGGCGGCCAGCAGGGGCAGCCAGCCGGGCAGGCGGCTTTGGGCGTGCAGCTCGGGGCTGGCGTCGAGGGCGCGGAAGAGGGCCTCGGCGGCGGCCACCTGTCCGTCGACGTTGCCGCCAAAGAGGCTGGCCCAGCGGTCGGTCCAGGCCTTGACCTGCCCGACATCGAAGGGAGCGAGCGCCCAGACCGGCAGCTCCAGGGGCTCGGGCGCGGGCAGGGCCTGCAAGGAGAGCGGCAGGGCGCCGGTGTCGGGGCCCTCCTCGCGCAGGGGCACGGCGTCGAGGCCGGCTGGGGTGGCGGTGATCAGGAAGGTGCAGGAAGGAAAGCGCCAGACCCCGTCGAGGATGGCGTCGCGCAGGGCCTCGCGGGCCTCCACGTCCTCCAGCTCATCGTAGCCGTCGATGAGAAAGAGGATCTGCCCGCGCTCGAGCAGGGCTGGCAGCACCTCGTCCATGCCGCGGTACCACCAGGGCCGGCCGTGGTGCAGGGCGAAGAGGGCCTCGACGGTGCGCCCGGGGGTGCCGACCCCCATCCGGCGCAGGGGGAACCACAGCGGCACCATCCGGCCGAGGCGATCGAGGGTGGGGTTGCGGGTGGGCTCGGACAGGGCGTGGGCGAGCCAGGCCACCAGGGTGCTGCGCCCCGAGCCGCGCTCGCCGCTGATGACGATCTGGCGGTGCTGATCGAGGAGATCGAAGAGGTCGATGGTGGAGCGCCCGGCGGGGAGCTTGCCGCCCGACAGGGGCGAGAGGCGCGGCTGAACGAAGACATCGTCCAGCGCGGGGGCCTCGCGCAGGCCGGCCATGGGGGTGGGCAGGGAGCCCAGCACCTGCCGCAAGAAGGCGAGGTAGCGGATCAGGCAGCCGTGGTCCCAGGGGTTCAAGAAGCTGCTGGGATCGGGGGCCAGGGAGGAGGCGCCGGTGGGGCCGGCGCCGCGGCGATGGGGCTGGGTGGGTGGCATCGGCCCCAGTGTACCCGCCGGGAGACTGAAAAGAGCGTGGCTCTGACAGGGGCGTGACACGGGGGCGCTGTATGGTAGGGGCACCTGCCGGGCCGACGGCCCGCATCTTCGGTGAGGTTGATGATGGTCCTGGCCCTCTCCTCGATGTTCCTGGCCTTCGCGGCTGCGCCGCCGCCCCCCATTGTCAACGGCGACACCACCTCGGACTACGAGTCGGTGGGTGTGCTGCTGCTCTGCGACAACCGGGGCTACTGCTCGGACTTCTGCTCGGGCACGGTGATCGACTCCAAGTGGGTGCTCACCGCGGCCCACTGCGTCGAGGCCTTCGATGACTACGCGCGGGCGGGCTACACCGGCTACTTCGGCGTGGGCCGCAACCTCGACGCGCTCACCGACTACGCCGAGTTTGCCGACTGGCACGAGCACCCCGACTACAGCTCGCGCGACCTGCAAAACGACATCGGCATCGTCGAGCTGAAGACCGCCATCAGCGTCGACCCGATGCCGCTCAACACCGACCGGGTCACAAGCGGTTGGGTGGGCGATGACCTCACCTATGTGGGCTGGGGCATCACCACCGACTCGGGCAGCGACTCGGGCACCAAGCGCTACGCGATGATGCCGGTCTACGACTACGACACGCAGTTCATCTACTCCTACGATGGGCCCGACGATCAGAACCTCTGCTCGGGGGACTCGGGCGGGGCCTCGCTGGAGACGGTGGGCTCGGGCTACGAGCTGGCCGGCGTCAACAGCTTCGTCTTCTCCTACGAGAGCTCGTCGACCGCCTGCATCGGCGGCGGCGCTGGGGTCACCCGCGTCGACCAGCACATCGACTGGATCGAGGGCTACACCGGCTCGCTCTCGGGCAGCGACACGGGCGGCGGCTCCTCGTCGGGCGGCGGCTCCTCCTCGGGTGGGGGCTCGTCGGGCGGCGGCTCCTCCTCGGGTGGGGGCTCGTCTGGCGGCGGCGCCGATGGCACGGCCGACGGCACGGCTACCGACACCGGCGGCTCGGGCAGCGGCACCGAAGAGGGCGGCGAAGACGATGTGGGCGGCTTTGGCGTGGCCGAGGCGAGCCCGCTCGAAGCCCCCGAAGGCAAGGGCGGCTGCGACAACACCGGCGGTCGGAGCGCCGGGCTGCTCGCGCTCGCGCTGGGCCTCGCCGGTCTCGCTGGTCGGCGCCGCCTCGTCGGGGGCTGAGAAAAGGGGTAGGCAGTGGGCAGGGGCCGCCTGCCGCGCGGGCCCAGGGGAGCGCAGATGGCCCGGTTTTCTTTGAGCAAGGCGCTGGTCGCCCAGATCGTCGACGAAGAGCCCAGCCTGCACACCATCAAGGTGCAGATGTCCACCGACGAGATCTGGGAGGCCCTCGACAACAAAGACGACATCGGCTCCGAAGAGGACCTCTACAACGCGCTCATGGCGGTGATGTACGACACCCGCCCCAAGGGCGTCACCTGACGGGCGGCGCCGGGCGCGGGCTCACCACCGCGGCGATGACGAGGTCGCCGGCCACGTTCAAGGTGGTGCGGCACATGTCGAGGAAGCGGTCGATGCCCACGAGCACGCCCACCGCCTCGACCGGCACCCCCACCGAACTGCCCACCGCCACGATGACGGGCAGCGAGGCCCCGGGCACCCCGGCGGTGCCGACCCCGGCGAGGATGGCGATCACCACGACGTAGAGCTGCTGCCACAGGCTCAGCTCGATGCCGTAGAGCTGGGCGAGGAAGAGCACGGCCACGCCTTCGAAGAGGGCGGTGCCGTTCTGGTTGGCCGAGGCGCCCACGGTGAGCACGAAGCGGGTGCGCTCGCGGGGCAGGCCCAGGCACTCCTCGCCGACCATCAGGGTGGTGGGCAGGGTGGCGGCCGAGGAGGCGGTGGAGAAGGCCATCGCCAGGGCGGGCTGGGCGCGGGTGTAGAACTCGACGAGGCCCCAGCCGGCGCTGCGCAGGGCGAGGCCGTAGGTGAGGGTGGCCTGCAGCAGGATGGCGCCCACCACCACCCCGGCGAACTGGGCCAGCGGCAGCAGCCCGCCGAGGCCGGCCTTGGCGACCCAGGTGCAGACGAGGCCGCCCACGCCGATGGGGGCCAGGACCATCACCATCTGCACGCCGCGGGCGCAGACCTCGAAGAAGCCCTGGATGGCCTCGCGCAGGGTGCGCACCGCCGGGGTGTCGAGGGCGCGAAGGGCGAGGCCGAAGAGCATCGCGGTGAAGAGCACGCCAAGCAGCTCGCCCTTGGCGGCGGCGGCGAAGACATTGTCGGGGAACATCGAGACGAAGGCGTCGACCGCGTTGCCGGCGTAGGCGGCCGGCGCCTCGCCGCTGGGGAGCCCGGCGCGATCGACCCCGCGGCCCGGCCCGACGAGGTGGGTGAGGCCGACGCCGATCAGCACGCCCACCGCGGTGAGCCCCAGGGTCCAGGCGAAGGCCCGACCGGCCACGCCGCCCAGGCTGCCGGGCTTGATCTCGGCGATGCCCAGGATCAGCGCCGCGGCGGCCAGCGGCATCACCAGCACCAGCAGCAGGCGCAGGAAGAGGGCCCCCGCGGGGCGCGCGAGGTACTCCACCAGCCAGGGGGCCGAGGGTGCTAGGGTGGCGCCGAGCAGGGCGCCAACGGCCAGTCCGAGGAGGATGCGAAGGGGGGCGTTCATGGCCCGAGTGTACCCCCGATGCGCCGCCGCGGCCCCCGCGCGACCCTGCGGCGCCGGGGAATCCTTGGCCCAAGGCGGCTCCCCGCGGTAAAGGAGGCGCCCCCGCGCTCACCGCATCAGGGTCGACATGAATTCCCACGCCGCCTTTGTTCTCGTGGCCCTCCCTCCCGAACGGGCTGCTGTTGCGGCGCGGGTCCTCGCGGGCGGCGGCACGCCCCTGATCGACCTCGAGCAGGGCGACGGGCCCATCCCCGCCGGCGCCTGGGTGCGCGCCCGACCCGGCGAGCCGCCGGGCGGCGACGGGCCGGTGGTCGTCGCTCCCGGCGAGGCCCCGATCCCCGGCCGGCCCACCTGGCTCACCGTCCTGGCCCCCCAGGCCCTCCCCGAGGGCTTCGCCGGGCTGCTGCTGCGGGGCAGCGCGGCGGGCGGGCGCTGCGGCGAGACCCGGGCGCTCTCGGCGCTGGCGGCCTTCCCGGCGGGTACGCCGGTGATCGTCGAAGATGGGCTGCTGCCCGAAGAGATCGACGCCCTGCGCGCTGCAGGAGCCGTGGGCGTGGTGCTCTTTGAGGCGGTGTTGGGCCTGCCCGAGCTGGGTCTGCCGCCGCGGGTGGCCCGTCAGCTCGCCCAGGCCGATCGGGCGCGCTTTGTGCAGGCCGGCGGGTGCAATGTCTTCGCCAGCCCCCTCGGCCCCGGCCTCGGCCGGCTCCTGGCCGGGCAGAGCGATGTCTGGCGCGGCTGGATCCAGGCCGATGACCCCGCCCACACCCCCGTTCCGGCGGGCCCCTCGGCCGCCGAGGCCGCCGCC
>JBEIQK010000693.1:0-3566 GCA_040376505.1 Alphaproteobacteria bacterium
CGGGCACGAAAGTGGACCGCCAGGGCCGTCAAGGGCTCCTGGCGCAGGCGGCGAACGAATTCCTGCCACCACGAATTGTGTCGGACGGACTCCATCGTCGGCACCCCTGTTCCTCCACCCATTGTTGATCGAAAATCCGCGAATTGCTACCCCACGGTACACATTCAACGCGCTGGCCCGAAGTCCTCGTTGAAGGTATCCCCGGATGCACCCCTGGAGCCCCGATGCGCGTGCTGGTCGCTTATCCGCCGATGCAGTCTGCCAAGGGCAGCCCGATGCTGACCCAGAACCGGCAATTCCAGTGGTTTCACGAGCCGAGCTACCTCTACCCCTGCGTCCCGGCTTCGCTGGCGACCCTCCTCCAGCAGCGCGGCCACGAGGTGCGCTGGGTGGACTGCATCGCCGAGCACCGCGACGCCGAGCAGTTCCGCGCCCTGGTGCAAGGCTTTCGGCCCGAGCTGCTCTTCATGGAGACCAAGAGCCCGGTGGTGCGGCGGCACTGGGCGCTGATCGAGGAGATCAAGCAGTGGTCGCCCAACACCCGCGTGGTGCTGATGGGCGATCACATCACCGGCAACCCGCGGGAGAGCCTGGAGCAATCGGCGACGGACTACTGCTTCACCGGCGGGGACTGGGACTTCCTGGGCGAGAACCTCTGTGCGCACCTCGACGGGGGAGCGCCTTTGGCGGGCGGCATCTGGCACCGCGACGACAAGGGCGCGCCCGTCTCCACCGGCCCCTACGTCGACCTCGGCGACCTCGACAGCCTGCCCTTTCTCGACCGCGACCTCACCCGGGCCCACCTGTACTTTGAGAAGTGGAAGAAGCGCCTGCCCTTCCTGTGGACCATGGCCGGGCGCGACTGCCCCTATGGAAAGTGCACCTTCTGCTCATGGACGGTGACCTACCCGAAGTTCCGCACCATGAGCCCCGAGCGCCTCTGCGACGAGATGGACTTCTTGATCGATCGGCACGGCGCGCGCGAGATCTTCGATGACACCGGCGCCCTGCCGGGGGGAAACTGGCTCAACCGGCTGTGCAAAGAGATGATCGACCGAAAGATCAACGAAAAAGTGATCTTTGATTGCAATTTTCGCTTTGATTACTTCACGCCCAAGAACTGTGAGCTGATGAAGAAGGCCGGCTTCCGCAAGCTGATCCTCGGCATCGAATCGGCGTCGGAGCGGACGATTGACATCCTCGACAAGTCGCTCACCCGCGAGCAGATCGTCGAAGGTTGTCGGATGGCCACCAAGGCCGGGCTCCAGCCTCACCTGACCCTGATGGTGGGCTACCCCTGGGAGACCCGCGAAGACGCCTATGAGACCTTGAAGCTGGCTCGCTACCTGATGCACGAAGGCCTCGCGCACCATCTCCAGGCCACCGTCGTGATGCCCTACCCGGGCACACCCCTCTTCGATCTGTGTCAACGCATGGGGTGGATTCGCTTCGACCCCACCGACTACGATCGCTACGACATGACCGAGCCCGCCTGCGTGCTCACCGACATGAACGAAGAAGAGGTCGTGCGAATGGCGGGACAGTTCTACAAGCTCTTTCTCCACCCGCGCTTCCTGGCCGAGCAGCTCCGTCACCTCGACTCTCTCGAAGACCTCGACTACATGACACGCGGCGCGGTTGCGATCTGGGGCCACATCAAGGACTTCGCCGGCCTGCGCACCCATCACGGCGGGCCGGCCGCCGCCCGCTGAGGAGGACGATGAGCAAACACCGCATCGGCGTGTTGACCGGCGGGGGCGACGCCCCCGGGCTCAACGCCGTGATCCGCGCCATCGTAAAGAGCGCTGTGGGCGAGCGGCACTGGCAGGTGGTTGGCATCGAAGACGCCTTCAATGGCCTGCTCTGCGAGCCCCGGCGGCTGGTCGATCTGAACCTCGAGCGCGCCAAGGGCCTACTGCCGATGGGCGGCACCCTGTTGGGCACCACCAACCGCGGCGATCCCTTCGCCTTCCCCGATGGAAAGGGCGGCTTCGCCAATCGCGCCGCCGAGCTGGCCGCCACCATCGCCGACGAGGGGCTCGAAGGGCTGATCGTCATCGGTGGCGACGGCACCCAGCGCATCGCCGCGCGGCTGATGGCCGAGCACGGCGTGCCGGTGATCGGCGTGCCCAAGACCATGGACACTGACATGGCCGCCACCGACTTCACCTTTGGATTCTGGACCGCGGTGGAGGTGGCGGCAGACGCCTTGAACCGTCTGCACAGCACCGCCGAGTCGCACGATCGCACCATGATCCTCGAGGTGATGGGGCGCACGGCCGGCTGGATCGCCCTCTACGCCGGGGTGGCCGGCGGCGCCGACTGCATCGCCCTGCCGGAGATCCCCTACGACGTCGATCGCTACGTCGCCAAGATCCGCGCGCGTCGCCGAATGGGCCGTCAGTTCTCGATCTTCGTGGTGGCGGAGGGCGCCATTCCCCTCGCCGGCGACGCCTGTCCGCGGACGGTCGACCACGGCGTGGGACAGATCACCGCGGGCGGCGCCGGTCAGGCCCTCGCCTGCGCCCTCACCGAGCGCATCGACGGCGAGACCCGGGTGACCGTGTTGGGTCATCTCCAGCGCGGCGGCAGCCCGGTGCCCTACGATCGCGTGCTGGCCACGCGCTTCGGCGTCGCGGCCGTCGAGGCGGTGGCCCGGGGCGAGTGGGGGCAGCTCGTGCGCCTGCAGAACAACGCCATCACCACGGTCCCCCTCGCCGATGCGGCGGGCGAGCCCCGCCTCGTCTCGGGCGATCACCCCCTCCTGGCCGAGGCCCGGGCGATCGGCATCGAGTTGGGCGGGTGATCCTGCTCCTTCTGGCGCTGGCCGGCTGCGGTGGCTCCGATGAATGTGTCGACGCCGCCTGCCGCGTCGACGCCGTGAAGACCCGCTGGGATGGCACGGTGGACAGCGTCCGGGCGCCCCTCGCCGCCCTCGCCGACCCGATGGAGCAGGAGCTGGTGGTGCTGAGCCTCGCCGAGGGCGGCCTGGGCGATGTGGCCGGCCTCTGCGCGCTCCTGGGCTCCGGCGAGGGTCGGAGCCGCTGCGAAGCGCGCACCGCCCGCCCCCACCTCAACGCCCGTCACCGCGCTGGCCGCAAGGCCACGGTCCGCCCCGGCGGCGGGCCCTCGGCCATCGATGTGCTGCCCGACGTCGAGGGCGACCCCCGCTTCGCCCAGGCCGCGCCGATCGCGGTCGACTGCGGGGCCGAAGCCGAGGTCGCCTGCCGCAGCCGAAACGCCCAACTGGCCGCCCAGGCCGGCGACGGCCCCCGCGCCGCCGGCCTCTGCGCCGGGATCTCCGCGCACACCGAGCGGGCCGAGTGTCACTTTCGCGCCGCCGAGCAGCGCCTCGCCGGCCTCGACGCGGGCGCGCTGGTCGAGGCCACCGAGCTGTGCTTGCAGGCCGGCAGCTTCCTCACCGCCTGCCTGGGGCACCAGGCCCGGGCCTGGGCCGATCCGGTCCCGCCGGCAACCCCCACCCTCGCCGCGGCCTGGGCGCCGGTGCTGGCCCATGGCGAGGCCCTGCACACCTACTGGGCGCCGCGCGACGCCGCCTTCGCCGA
>JBEIQK010000049.1:0-16089 GCA_040376505.1 Alphaproteobacteria bacterium
AGCGAGGTGGGCGGCGACCTCACCCTTGAGGGGAAGCGCGTCGGTGACGACCTGATGGAGGGCCAGATCGTGGAGGTGGCCGTCGCGCGTGAACGGAGAGAGCGGGCTCATGGGGAGTTCCCCTTGCCGGAGAGCGATTGGGCGGCCTCCGAGAGGGCGGTCAGGCGGTAGCCGATGGTCCGGCGGGAGAGCCCGAGCAGGGTGGCGATGTCGTCGCGGGTCATGCCATCGAGGTGGTAGTAAATGCCGATCATCACAACTTCCTCGTCGAGCTTGTTCCAAAGCTGGCCGAGCAGGGCGGTGGCCTCCTGGCGGGCCGGCGCGGTGGCCTCGCCCCACCAGGGGGCACCCTCGTCGGCGAGCAGCTCCTGGCGCCGCTTCTCGTCGCGTAGACGGTTGAGGCAGTGCCGCGTGGTGAGCTGGTAGAGCCAGGTGGCCGGGCTGCTGTCGCCCCGAAAGGTGTGCCACTTCTCCATCGCGCGGATGAAGATGTCCTGCACGACGTCATCGGCCTCGGGCCCGGCGTAGAAGCGACGCACCCGCGCCCGGACGAGGCCGCCGTGGCGGGTGTAGAGCGCGTGGATGTCGAGGGGAGGGGCGATGGGGCACTCGTGGGGGCAGGGGGAGCGGAGGCCGCAGTGTACCGCCGGCGCGCCCGGCGGGCAGAGAGCAGGCAATTCAAGGTCCAGCGCGGGTCTTTCGGCGGGTCCATCGTCTCCCTCAAGCAGCGGCGGGGGCGCTTCGATCTCTTGGAGGCGCCAGCCCGTCGTGGCGGGCAAAGGCCAGGAATATTTGGCGCCGCCCTCGGGCAGGGACTACAGGAGCAGGCCCGCTGAATCCACGGCCAGGCAAAAACCCGGGAGCCCCCATGCAGATCAAGAGCACCGTCCGCGCCGGCGGCAAGCGCGCCGCCCGCTAGTCTCTCTCGCCCGCGCGCCGGGCTTCGGTCGGGCGCGCGGCGGGGGGCCGATCCATCCGGGTCGGCCCCCTTTTCTTTCCCCGTGGAGCTTCGCGTGAACCGCGTCCCCGCCTCCTTCTTCGCCGAGGTCGCAAAGGACTGCTGGATGCGCCGCCCGGCCCAGTGGTCCCAGCCCTTCACCGCCCCCTACGCCAGCGAAGACGAGGTGATGGCCGGCCTCCTCGCCCTGCGAGAGGCCCTGGAGCGGGGCGATGACAGCACCCGGCCGCGGGTCTTCTCGGGCGACCGGCAGATCGGCTTCTCCCTCGATCGCCACCTGCCCACCGCCGAAGACGTCGATCTGGCCGGCTTTGAAGCCCGCCTGCGGGCCGAGCGAAGCGGCCCCGACACCGGCATGGTCATCGGAGAGTTCGCCCGCCTCACGCCCGCGCTCTGGGGCCGGGCGATGGACTTTCTGCGGGGCCTCTACACCGCCCTCGGCGCGATGCCCCCCGGCGGCGCCCATGCCGAGGTCTTCTTCGGGGACTACGCCCGCAGCTTCTTTGGCCTGCACAAGGATCGGCTGGAGACCTTCACCTTCATCGTGCGCGGCCGCAAGCGCTTCCTGCTGTGGCCCTACGAGGCCTTGGCCGACCAGCCCGGCGTGCTGGCCGACCGGCCCCTGCACGCCTTCAACTTCGACGACATCGACCTGTCGACCCTGCGCCCCGGCGCCTGCATCCTCGAAGGCGGGCCGGGCGACGTGCTCTTCTGGCCGGCCAGCGCCTGGCATGTGGCCGAGGAGGCCGCCCCCGGCTTTGTCACCACGCTGACCCTGGCGGTGGCCCCGTCGACGATGCTGGCCGCCGGCTCGCCCCTGCGCATCGCCGCCGAGGGCTTCGACGAGGCCGGCCGCGACGCCTACTACACCCTCGACCCGGCCCTGCCCTTGCCCCACAGCCCCCCGGGCGGTCGCGCCGGCGTCCAGGCCGTCGAGGCCGCCCTGCAGCGGGTCCTCGTCGACCCCACCTTCGTCGCCGCCCGTCGGGCCGCCGCCCTGGGCTGGCTCTCCACCCAGGGCTTCGCCCGCGGCCCCGAGCGGCTGGAGCTGGCCCCCCTCGATCGCCGCGACCGGCTGCGGGTCTGCTCGCCCATCCTCGTCCTTGAGGCCGATGAAAGCACGCTCGTCGCCGCCGCCAACGGCATCCTGCTGAGCTCCACGCCGCCCTTCCTCCCCCTGGTCGAGGCCCTGACCCTGGGCCGGGTCATCGGCGTGGGCGATCTCGTCGACAGCCTGCGCGCCGCCCAGCCCGAGGGCCCCGATGAAGGCGCCCTGATCGAGGCCCTCCGCCACCTTGTCGCCGCCCACGCCCTCCTCGCAGCACCTTGACCAGCCCCCGGGGGCCCAGGATAGTCGGCGCGCCTGGGAGGAGGTGTGCCGATGCGCCATCGCCGGGCCCCGATGGAGCCCTCTGCCGACAACAAGAAGCGGGCCGACCGCTATTGCTGGTGGGTGTCCAAGGCGCTGCGGGTCATCCTGCGGCCGCGGCTCCAGCTCACGGTGGACGGCGCCCACCACGTGCCTCGCGAAGAGCCGGTGCTGGTGGTCTGCAACCATGTCCACGCCCTTGATCCCATCAACCTCATCCTCGCGGCCGACCGCTGCATCCACTGGCTGGCCACCGAGTCGCTGTGGGACAAGCCCGTGCCCGCCTGGTTTTGCACCGGCTCCGGCGCCGTGCCGCGCAAGAAGTTCGTCACCGACTCCAAAAGCATCCGCCACCTCAAGGCCTGGCGCGATCTCGGCGGCGCCGTGGGCCTCTTCCCCGAGGGAGAGCGCACCTGGGATGGCACCCGCCTGCCGCTCGTGCCCGGCATCGAGAAGCTCGTGCGCCTGCTCGACGCCCCGGTGGTCACCGCCCGGGTCATCAACGCTTACCGCCACCAGCCGCGCTGGGCCGATCACGGCCGCCGGGGGCGCATTCACGTCGAGTTCGACCCGCCCCGCCGCTTCGATCGCAAGGACAAGCCCGAGGAGGTCCGCCGCTACATCGAGGAGCGCATCACCGTCGACCCCGCCCAGGGTGCCGACTGGGAGGTGAAGGGCTCCCGCCTCGCCCATGGGCTGGCCAACGTGCTCTTCGCCTGCCCCAACTGCCACACCTTCGACGGCCTCGTCGAAAAGGGCGATGACATCGTCTGCCGGAGCTGCGGGGCCGGCTGGCGCCTCGACACCAACCACCGCCTGCACCCCGCAGGCGGCGGCGGGGCCCTCACCGTCGCCGACGCCGTCGCCACCGCCCGCAGCCGCCTCGCCCAGTCCTGGGTGGCCGACGCCGCCGCCTTCGCCGCCGATGGCACCATCCTGCACAGCGAGGAGATGGAGCTGCTGGCCCTCGGCGACGAGATCCGCTCGCTCGGCACGGGGCGGATGCGCCTGTCGCCCGAGGCCCTGGTCTTCTCGGCCGGCGCCCAGGCGGTCTGGACCCTGCCGCTGTCGGAGATGCGGGCCGTCGCCGTCGACATGCAGCGCCGGCTCCAGTTCCGCGACAAAGACGGCAAGCCCTTTGAGGCCGTCCTGCCGCGGGAGTCGGTGCTCAAGTGGTACTGGATCGCCGACCACTGGCGCAAGCGCGCCGGCGCCAAGGATGTGGCCGAATGAAGGTGCTCGTCACAGGGGTCAGCGGGCAGGTCGGCGCCGCCGTCGCCCGCGCCCTGGTGGCCCGCGGCGACGCCGTGCGCGGCCTCGTCCGCGATCCCGCCCGCGCGCCGGCCCTGCCCGGGGTCTCGCTCACGGCCGGCGATCTCAGCCAGCCCGAGGCGCTGGCCGCCGCCGTGAAGGGGGTCGAGGCGGTCGTTCACTGCGCGGGCGTCGTCTCTTTCGCCCCCGCCCGCGCCGACGAGCAGCGCGCCGTCAACGTCGAGGGCACCCGCGGCCTGCTGCGGGCCGCCGCCGCCGCGGGCTGCCGGCGCTTCCTGCTCACCAGCTCCATCGCCGCGGGCGGGCCCGTCGACGGCCCCGGCGAGGGCGATGAAGACAGCCCCTTCACCCTGGAGGGCCAGGGCTTCGTCTACGGCGAGACCAAGCGCCAGGCCGAGCAGCTCGTCCTCCAAGACGCCCGTCTGGAGGGCCTCGCCGTGCGCCCCGGCGTGATCCTCGGCGCTGGCGACGTCAACGGCAACGGCGGCCGCATGCTGCTCGACCTGCTGGCCGGCAAGGTGCCCGGCGTGCCCTCGGGGGCCACCACCCTGTGCAACCTCGATGATGTCGTCGCCGGGCACCTCGCCGCCCTGGATCGCGGGGCGGCCGGGCGCTGCTGGATCCTCGGCGGCACCCCCTGCACCTTCCGCGAGGCCTACCAGCGCATCGCCGCCGTGCTCGGCGTGGCGGCGCCGCGCTTCGTGCTGCCGGACTGGCTGGTCTTTGTCGTCGCCCACATGCGCGCGATGCGGGCCGGGGCGGGCGAGGCCTCCCTCACCCCGGTGCTGGCCCGCCTGATTACCCGCAACCGGCGCTTCTCCTCGGCCCGCGCCATCGCCGAGCTCGGCTACGCGCCCCAGCCCATCGAGCAGGGCATCGCCGCGGCCGCCGACTGGTACGTCGCCCAGGGCCAGATGGCCCCCAAGGGCGCCCGGTAAGGGCGGAGACCTGCGCAGCGGCGCCGAGACGTGCTAGGGGGCGCGCCGGAAGACGCATACCCCCGAAGGACGGCAACGATGGAACAGCCCGCGCCGCGCAGCACCGACGCCCGCGCCAACCTCCAGGCGGTGGAGCCCTACCTGAACCTCGGCCTCAACGACGGCACCTACATGCCCGAGGCCTGCACCCAGGTGCTCCGGGACTTCGCCCACACCCTGGGCCTGCGCAACTACTCCACCTCCGACAACCGGCCCCTGTGCGAGGCCATCGCCCGGGTGGATGGCTGCAAGGCTGAGAACGTCTTCCTGCACAACGGCTCGGGGCCCATCCTCAAGCAGGTGGTGCCCAGCATCATCCGCAGCCAGATCAAGTCCTCGCCCCTGCGCGTGGCCCGCCACCTGCTCTGGAAGACCGGCTTTCCCATCGTCGCCGGCAGCCTGACCTATGGCAAGGTGCCGGTCAAAGCGATGGAGCTCGGCCTGCGGGTGGAGATGATCCCCGTCGGCGCCGAAGACAACTTCAAGCTCGACGCCAACAAGGTCGACGCCCACCTCCAGAACCGCGACAGCCTGCTCTATGTGGTCAATCCCAACAATCCGACTGGCCAGCCGATGCTGAGCCGGTCGGAGATCCAGGATCTGGCCACTCGGCACCCGCGCAGCGTCTTCTGGGTGGATGAGGCCTATATTCAGTACATGGAGGGCACCGGCCACTCGGTCTCCGATCTGGTCACGAGCCTGCCCAACCTCTGCGTGGGCCGCACCTTCTCCTTCGCCTACGGCATGGCCGGCGCCCGCATCGGCTACCTGCTCTGCAACGCCGAGATGGCGCGTGAACAGTCCAAGGTGCTGACCGACTACCGGGTGGGCACCCTGCAAGAAGAGCTGGCCATCGCCGCCCTCGGCGACGCCGACCACCTGCCCTTCTTGCGCAAGAAGACCGCCGAGGCCCGCGCCGAGATCACCGAGGGGCTGCGCGCCCACTCGGGCATCGAGGTCTTCCCCTCCCAGGCGAACTTCGTGCTCGCCCGCTTCACCGACGGCCGCAAGGCGAAGATGCTGGCCGATGGCCTCGAGGCCCGCGGCATCCACATCAAGACCATCTCGCCCTTCGGCCCCTACCGCTTCGACGAGTACTTCCGCATCACCACCGGCCTGCCCGCCGAGCACGCCCGCATGTTCCGGGCCATCGCCGAGATCCTGGCCTAAAGACCCGCCAGGGCGGCGTCGAGTTGGGCGAGGAGCTGCTCTGGCGGCTGCTCGCCGTCGAGGACGAGGTGGGCGTGGGCCTTGGCGGGCTCCACCCAGCGGTTGTGCATCGGGCGCACGGTGGCGAGGTACTGGTTGAGCACGCTCTCGGGGCTGCGGCCGCGCTCGATGAGGTCGCGGCGCAGGCGGCGGGCGAGGCGCAGGTCGGCCGGCGCGTCGACGAAGACGCGGAGATCGGCCACCGCGCGCAGGGCCGGCTCGCAGAGCACCAGGATGCCCTCCACCACGACGATCGGCGCAGCGACGGCGCGGTCGGTGCCGTCGGCCCGGGCGTGGCGGGCGAAGTCGTAGATGGGCAGGTCGACCGCCTCGCCCTGGCGCAGGGCGGCGAGTTGGGCGATCAGCAGGGCCGTGTCGAGGGCGGCCGGCTCGTCGAAGTTGGCGCCGGGCGAGGCGCTCTTGTAGTAGCGGTCGTGCTCGATCAGCAGCACGTCGGGGCGGGCGGCGAGGGTGCGGCAGAGGGTGGACTTGCCGCTGGCGGTGCCGCCGGCGATGAGCACGATCTTCACGGCATCTCCGTCCCGTGGATGATGACCTCGCCGGCGATGCGGGCGCCGGGCTCCAACACGAGGATGCCCACGTCGAGCTTGCCCTCGATGCGGCCGCCGCGCTTCAAGGTGAGCTGCTCGCGGGCCCGCAGGGCGCCCCGCACGGTGCCGCTCACCAGGGCCCGCGCCACGTCGAGCTCGCCCTCGACGAGGCCGTCGGGGCCGATCTCCAGCTGCTCTTCGCTGTAGATGCGGCCGACGAAGTGGCCGTCGATGCGCACCCGGCCCTCAAAGACGAAGTCGCCCTCGTAGCGGGCGCCCGGCCCGAAGAGGGCCACATAGGGGGGCTCGCCGGGGCGGCTCATCGCTTAGGCCGTGGCCATGCGCTCGACGATGCGGTCGAGCTCATCGCGGCTGTAGAACTCGATGACGATGCGCCCACGGTCGCCGCGGGGGCGGCCTTCGATCTTCACCTTGGTGCCGAGATCGCGGGTGAGCGCGTCGCCGAGGCGCTGCAAGGCCGGCGTGGTCTCGGTCTTCGCCTTGCCGGCGCCGGGCTTGAGGAGCTGGCTCACGAGGCGCTCGGTGGCGCGCACGCTCAGCTCTTTGGCCATCACCTCGCGCAGGGCGCGGCGCAGGACCTCGTCGTCGGAGAGGCTGAGCAGGGCCTTGCCGTGGCCGGCCGAGATCTTGCCGGCGCGCAGCTCTTCGAGGGCGAAGGGCGGCAGCTTGAGCAGGCGGATGGCGTTGGCCACCGTGGCGCGGTCTTTGCCCACCTTGCGGGCCACGTCGGCCTGGGTGAGGCCGAACTCTTCGCACAGGCGGTGGTAGCTCTCGGCGGTCTCGATGGCGTCGAGGTCTTCGCGCTGGATGTTCTCGACGAGGGCCAGCTCGAGCTGCTCGCGGGAGCCGACGTCGTCGCGCACGCAGACCGGCACCAGCTCGAGGCCGGCCATGCCCGAGGCGCGCAGGCGGCGCTCGCCGGCGATGAGCACGAAGCCGTCGCCCCGCTCGTCGCGGCGCACCAGCAAGGGGGTGATGATGCCGTGGGTGCGGATCGACTCGGCGAGCTGCTCGAGGGCGGCGCCATCAAAGGTGAGGCGCGGCTGAAGCGGGTTCACCTTGATGCGGTCGAGCGGCACCATCTGCAGGGCCTCGCGGCCGCCGTTGGGGCTGGGCTCGTCGAAGAAGCGCTCGGGGATGAGGGCGGCGAGGCCGCGGCCAAGCGAAGGGCGGCTCATCCGGCCCTCCCCATCACGCGAAGCTGGGGCTTCTCCTCGGTGACCACGCCAGCATGGGCGGTCTCGCGAGCGATGACCTCAAGGGCGAGGCTGGTGTAGGAGACCGCGCCGCGGCAGAGCGGATCGTAGGCGTGCACCGGCTTTCCGAAGGACGGGGCCTCGCTCAAGCGGATGTTGCGCGGGATCTCGGTGGAGAAGACCTCGGCGCCAAAGACGTTGCGCGCCTGGTCGCAGACGTCGCGGCCGAGGTTGGTGCGGCGGTCGACCATGGTGAGCAGGATGCCGGCCCGCTCGAGGTTGCGGTTGAGGCCGCCCCGGCGGATCTGGTTCACCGTGCGGAGCAGCTCGCTGAGGCCCTCCATGGCGTAGTACTCGGCCTGCAAGGGCACCACCACGCCGGTGGCGGCGGCCAGGGCGTTCACCGTGATGAGGCCGAGCGAGGGCGGGCAGTCGAGGACGACGTAGTCGTAGTGGGTGTCGACCTCGCGCAGGGCCTCGCGCAGGCGAAACTCCCGCTCTTCGGCCTCCACCAGCTCGACCTCCACGCCGACCAGCTCACGGGTGGCGGGGGCGAGGTGCAGGCCGTCGATGGCGGTGGGAACGCGAACCGACTCCAACGACTGGAACCCCAGGAGAACGTCGGCGATGCCAACCTTGTTCTCGGCCTTGGGGAAGCCAAGACCGCTGCTGGCGTTGCCCTGGGGGTCCAGGTCGATGAGGAGGACGGTGCGGTCCTCGAGGGCGAGGGCGGCGGCGAGGTTGACGGCCGTGGTCGTCTTCCCGACCCCGCCCTTCTGGTTGGAGATCGCGAGGATGCGCGTCATTGGGGAGCGGTCCGTGCGGAAGTGAGGGGGGATGTGCCGGAGAGCCCGTTCCACGGCTCTCCGGGGTGCGGGAGGCAAGGATGCCTCGGGGTTTGCACGCGGGGAGGCGTGCAGGTGGGGAACACAAGGTAGCGGGGTGCTCTTGCCATGGCAAGAGCGTACCTTGATTTCGTTCTAGGGTGAACGTGGAACGAGGAGAACGGAGGGAGGAGGCACGAACAGCGGCTGCGCGCCGCAGGCGCCGGGCAGATCACGCCATCCCGGGCCTGGAAGGGCCTGGAAGATGGGCGCGGGCTGCTGGTTTCCTGCCGCGTCGGCGTCGGGGACGGATCGTGGAGGGACAGCGGACCACCCAGGAGCTGGCCATTGCCAGGATCTGGATGAGCGCTGCACCATCGCGGCCGCACGACGTTGTTCGCAGTGGCGACAGAGTGCCCTTTGGCGGGATCGCGCGCAAGGCGATTGCCACCATTTTGTGAGAATGGCGATGGCGTCTACCCGCTGATCGGGAATTACGTCGCTGCCGTCATCTTGGGGCCCCTGCGTTTCACGTGGCACACCCGGACGGAGCAACCTGATTTTTCAGTCTCACAACAGTGCGCCCATGGAAAAAAACCGGCCCCGGAATAGAGTCAATGGTTTTCCTGGGCCACGGGCTCCGCGGTGGCGCCGTGCTCTCGCAACAGGCTTGCGTACCAGGCGGCGGTGGCCTCGACCTGCGAAGCCAGGCTTTGCGGGCCCCAGATCAGCACCAGGGTCTCGACGGTGCCCGCGTGGGTCTTGGTGCGCTGGCTGTCCTTGACCGGCCCGGCGCAGGGGCCCTCGGCGTCGAAGAGGCTGATGAGGCCGCCGATGTCGATGACCTGGCCCGAGGCGTTGAAGACATAGCGGGCGCCGGCCGGGGCGAGGCCGACGCGCAGGGGCGCCACGGCGCGCTCCAGGTCGACGACGCTGATGGGCAGCCCGCTGTGCAGGCTCACGACGTTGCAGAGGTCGACCGCGAGGTTGATGCCCTGGCTCGGCCCCAGGCGGCCCTCGGCGGTGGCCTTGAGGAGGTGCTCGCTGGCGGGCTTGCTGCGGCCGGTGGGCTTGAAGCCGCCGTGGCGCAGCAGCTCGCGGACGGCGGCGCGCACGCTGTCATCGGCGCCAACCGGGGCCGCGGCGGCGGGGTCGAGCAGCGAGAGCAGGGCGGGCGGGCTCGGCAGGTCGCCCAGCGCCCGCGGCAGGGTGCTGCGCAGGGCGTGGAGGGCCAGCAGGGGGTGGGGGTCGACGGTGAGGACCATCTGGGGCTCCGGGAAGGGGCCTCCTGCGTAGCCCGTCGCCCCGGGGGCTCGCCCGCCCCGGCCCCGGCGGGCTACAGTCGGCCGCTCCGCGGAGCGCCACCGGCGCCTGGAGGCGCAGCTTGACCGTCTACCGCCTGCCCCCCGAGCCCATCTTCCCGCACCCCGCCGAGGCCGAGCCGGGCGGGCTCCTCGCCGTGGGGGGAGACCTCTCGCCGCGGCGGCTGCTCAACGCCTATGCGCTGGGCATCTTCCCCTGGTACAGCGAGGGGCAGCCGATCCTCTGGTACTCGCCCGACCCGCGCTTCGTGCTCTTCCCCGAGCGCCTGCATGTGCCGCGCAGCCTGAAGAAGCGCATCCGCCGGGGGGACTACACCGTGCGCCTCGACAGCGACTTTGGCGCGGTGCTGGCTGGCTGCAAGGCGGCCCGCCGGCCGGGGCAGCGGGGCACCTGGATCACCCGCGACATGGTGCGGGCCTACACCGAGCTGCACCGGCTGGGCATCGCCCACTGCGCCGCCGCCTACGACGCGGGCGGGGCGCTGGTGGGCGGCCTCTATGGCATCGGCTTTGGCTCCTTCTTCGCCGGCGAGAGCATGTTCGCCAAGGCCGATGACGCCAGCAAGGTGGCCTTTGTCTACCTCGCCCGGCAGCTCCAGCGTTGGGGGGTGGGCCTCATCGACAGCCAGGTCCACACCGACCACGTCGAGCGCTTCGGCGGCGAGGAGCTCCCCCGCGAGGCCTACTGCGCCCGGGTGGCCACCCTGGTGCGGCAGCCCAGCCGGATGCCCACCGCCATCGAGGGCCAGCCCTGGGCCTTTGA
Source organism: Alphaproteobacteria bacterium (assembly GCA_040376505.1). GTDB lineage: Bacteria > Myxococcota_A > UBA796 > UBA796 > UBA2385 > JBEIQK01. Next base: position 10,463 of record JBEIQK010000049.1, read on the forward strand.
CCCCGACTTTGACCCCCTCGATCCCGACTTCGAGGCCGATCCCATCGAGCTCACCGACGAGGTCCCATGAGCCGCCCCCGCCCGGTCGAGGCCCGCCGCGAGGGCCTGCGCCTGCTCGCCGCCGGTCGCTTTGTCGACGCCGTCCCGGTGCTGCTGGGCGCCCTGCCGGCCTACCGCGATGACGGCGCCTTCCGGGCCGATCTGGGCCTCGCCCTTCGGGAGACCGGCCGCCTCGACGAGGCCCTCGCCCACCTGCTCGCCGCCGGGGCCCTGCTGCCCGACAACGCCGATGTCGCCTTGCACCTCGGCGTGAGCCTGCGCCGGGCCGGCCGCCTCGACGAGGCCCTGGCAGCCCTGCGGCGCGCCGTGGACCTCGCGCCCGGGGCCGGGCAGCCCCAACTCGACCTGGGCGACGCCCTGGTGCTGGCCGGGCGCCCCGAAGAAGCCGAAGCGGCCTACCGCGGCGCGCTGGCCTGCGGGCCGCACCCGGGCGCCAGCTACGCCCTGGCCAACCTGCTGATGCGCCGGGGGGCCGCCCCGGAGGCCGCCGGTCTGCTCACCGAGGCGCTGGCCCACCATCCCCAGGTCGAGGCCCTGTGGAGCAGCCTGCTGGGCGCGCTCTCGGCGGTGCCCCCCGCTGCCTTGGCCCCCAGCCTGCGCCCCTACCTGCTCTCGCTCCTGCGGCGCCCCGGCCTCGACCACCAGCGCCTGCTGCCCCATGTCGTCGAGGAAGAGGCCGGAAGCCCGCTGCTGCTGGCCTTCTTGCGGGTGGCGGCCCCATCCGACCCTGGCCTGGAGCGCCGCCTCATCGCCCTGCGGCAGGCCACCCTCGACGAGGTGGAGCGCGCCCCGCTGCCCCTCGTAGAAGCCCTGGCGATGGCGGTCTGGCACACCGAGGGCTGCTGGCCCCTCCCCAGGGTGGCCCTGCGCGAAGACCCGCGTCTGGCCGCCCTCCAAGCGGCCCTGCTGGGCGCTTCCGACCCGGGCCAGGCGGCCCTGCTGCCCCTCTTTCACCAGCGGTGCGGCGTCGAGCCCGCCGCCGAGGCCGCCCTGGCGCCCGAGATCCCCGTGGTGGCCCTGGCCGAGGACGCCGTCTCCGCCGCGGTCTCCGCGCTGTACGAGGGCAGCCCCTACCCCCGGCTGGCGACCTTTCCCCGGCCCCTGGCCACCACGCTCACCGGCCACCTGGGCGAGCTCTTTCCGGGGCGGCGCCTGCGCAGCCCAGCCGAGTCGGGCCTGCGCATCCTGGTGGCGGGCTGCGGGGCCGGCACCCAGCCGCTCGGCGTGGCCCTGCGCCACCCCCACGCCAGCGTGCTGGGCATCGACCTCTCCCGGGCCAGCCTCGCCCGGGCCCGCCGCCTCGCCGCCGGCCAGCGCAACCTCTCCTTCGCCCAGGCCGACATCCTGGCCCTCTGCACCTGGGGCGAGCGCTTTGATGTCATCGAGTGCGGCGGCGTGCTGCACCACCTCGACGAGCCCCTGCGCGGCTGGCGCACCCTCGCCGGCCTGCTGCGCCCCCGGGGTCTGATGAAGATCGCCCTGTACAGCGCGCGCGCACGGACGGAGATCGACGCCGGTCGCGCCCTGCACGCCGCCCTGGGTCTGTCCACCGATGCGGAGGGCCTGCGCTCCTTCCGGGCCGCCGTGCTCGACCTCCCCGCCGACCACCCGGCGGCCCTGCTGCGGGCCAGCCCGGACTTCTACAGCCTCACCGGCCTCCGCGACCTCGTCTTTCACCCCTGCGAGCGGCGCTTCTCGCCGCGGTCGGTCGGCGAGTCTGTTCAGGCGCTGGGGCTCGACTGGATCGGCTTTCAGTTCGCCGACGCGCGGGTGCCGGCGCGCTTCGTCGCCGAGGGCTACGGCGCCCTCGACGACATTGAGGCCTGGGAGCGCTTTGAGGCCGACCATCCCCGCGCCTTCGCGGGCATGATGTGCTTCTGGTGCCAGGCCCGCTGAGCCGCGGGGGGCGCCTTCAGGGGAGGGTGCGCAGGCACTCGCCCACAAAGGGGTGGCGGAGCCGCTCGGCGGGCTGCTGGCCCTTTCGCAGCTCGCGCAGCGCGAGGTCGAGGGCGGGGGTCCAGACCCCGGTTGGGTCATGGGCCAGGAGGCCGGCGTCCCCCGGCTCCTCGCGCAGCACGAGGCCCAGGCGTTGGCTCAGCCAGTCGCGCGTGGACAGTCCGCAGTAGCGGGCAAAGTCCTGAGAGGCGACGAAGTCGGCGGCGCTGGCGAGGCTGCGGGGCGGACGAAAGAGGCGGACCTCTCCGCTCAGGCGCTCGGCGGCGGCGCGGGCATGGGCCTCTTCGGCGTAGAGCGCGGTGCCGGCCACCACGCCGAGGCAGGTGGGGTCGGGGTCGGCGCGATCGACCAGGATGGCGGCGACCGTGGGGGGCCCGGCCTGGGCGAGGGCCCAGTCGTCGGCCTCGCGCAGGCGCAGGGGAGGGTCGAGGCGGGTCATGCCCGAGGTGGGCAGACGAAAGAAGCCCCAGTCGCCAAAGAGATAGGCCGGATCGGCCGCTCCGTGCAGGCGGGCGGCGCCGACCAGCAGCGGCTCGTCGAGGAGGGCCGCGAGGCTGAGTCCGGCCACGTTCCCCAATCGCCCTTGGGGCAAGGGCCCGGCGGGTGGCTGAACGGAGACGACGGAGAGCTCGGCCTGCTGGTGCAGGGCGGCGGCCAGGGCGTTGAGGCGGGACTGAAGCAGGTCGAGCTGGACGGCGCGCTCGGCCTCGGCGCGCTCGGCCTCGGCCTGGATGGCGCGGGCGCGGTCGTCGATCTGGGTCGTCACGGCGGCCTCGACGGCGCGGGCCAGCTCGGCGACCAGGGCGGCCTCGGTGCCGACGAGGGCAGAGACGGCGGTGGGGGCGAATTGAGGCATCAGGGCTCCGGGGGGCCAAAGCGGGTGAGCAGCGCGCTGGCGCGGGCGAGCAGGCCGGAGAGACGCATGGCATCGGCCTCATCGAAGGGGGGCGCGGGCAGACGTGCGTCGAGTCCTTCGCGGAGTCGGGCGCCCAGGGCCTGCAAAGACAGCTCGTAGGCGCCGACCTGGGCCTCCAGCGTGGCGGCGACGGCGCGGGCGAGGGCGCTGGGGCCGGTGGGGGCGCCGGTGGGCGGATCGAGGCGGGCGTCGAGCGCCCAGTGGCCGCGGATCTGGCGGTGCAGGGCGCGGCGCGCGAGCTCGGGCAAGGGGGTGGCGGCGGCGCCCTCTTCGCGCAGGGCGGCGCTGGCGCGGTGCAGGCGGCCACCGTCTTCAACGACAGACCAGAGCAGGGCGGAGAGGGGCTGATCGCCGTCGCGGCGGGCGAGGGCCCAGGCGGCGCCGGCATCTCCGAGGAGGAGGGCCGCCAGCGCGGAGGTGGAGGGCTGGGGGCTGCGCAGGAGGGGATCGGTCTTGCTAAGGTCCAGCGAGGGATCGATGTCGGTGAACAGTCGCTCGCGCAGGGCAGTCTCCCAGTCGGGGCGACGGGCCCACAGATCGTCAAAGGTGCCCAACAGCGCGCCGCCGTAGCCGGCCTCCACCACCCGCCGCCCCAACAGCAGCGCGGCCTCGGGGAAGACGCCCCCCGCCTGCTCGGCGGCGTCGAGGCGGTTGTGCAAGCGCTCCAGCAGCTCTTCTCCCAGGCTGTTGACGCCGAGATCGAGGCTGGCGCGCAGGGCCTCGGGCAAGGCGGCTTCGTGGATGCGCTGGAAGGGCAAACCGTCCACCTTCCAAAAGGGCTCCAGGTGATCGAGCTCGTCGGGGCGCAGGAGGAGCAGGAGGTGACGGCGGGCGCGGGTCATGCGCGTGTAGGCGCGGGCGCGGATGTTGAAGTCCAGGGGGGTCGGCAACAGATCGGTCAGCACGACGCGATCCCACTCCAAGCCCTTGGCCTCCTCGATGTCGAGGGCGTCGATCAGGCCGTGCTGAAGGGTGTTGTCACCGATCAGGACGACGAGGCGCCCCATCGTGCCCTCGGCGCGCAGCACCTCGGCGGCCTGGAGCAGGGCGGCGGCGGGGTTGCTGTCGACATAAACAAAAATCTGGCCGTCATCGGGGAGGCTGTCGGGGTCGGCCAGGGGGGCGCGGCGGCTGCCCTCCCCGTCCAGTCGACCGTCCATGAGCGGGGCTGCGGCCTGGGCGATGGCGCGGGGGATCCGAAAGGAGCTCGCCAGCGTGGTGATCGACAGCCCGCCGGGCCGACGCGCGGCGGGGTCGAGGGCGTACAGCGCCTCTTTGACGTCATTCCAGGAGAAGGCGGTGGGGGTGATGCGCTGGTTCTCGTCGCCCAGGAAGGCCAGGGCGGTACGCCAGCCGCGGGCGCGACGTTCGGCGGTGGCGGCGAGGAGGGTCTGCCACTCGGCGGGGGCGAGGTCCTGGGCCTCGTCCACCAGCACGACCAGGTCGCGGTTGGGCAGGAGCCCGGCGAGGCCAGCGCGCGCGGCCCGGGCCCGGTGCCAGCGCAGACAGAGCCCCTGCTCGGTGAGGAAGGCGGCGGGGGCGCCGGCGAGGGCCTCGGCGGCGGCGCGGAGGGGGCGGTCCTGGCCGGAGAGGGCGTCTTTGGCGCGGTCGGCGAGGGCCTCTGTGTCGCCAAAGGCGGCCTCCATCCAGGCGACAAAGCGGGGGCTCTGGACGAGGGGGTGGATCTTGCGCCAGCGTTGCAGGGGAGGGGCATTGAGGAGATCGGGCCAGAGGCTGGAGAGGCTCGGCCCCCGTTCGGCGGGGCCAAAGGCGGCGAAGAGCTCGGGCGCTCGCTCGACCCACAGGCGAGGTTGGCCCGGGCGCGGCGGGCTGGCGCTGGCGATCGGGGTGGTCTCCACGGCAAGGACCGGCGCCAGGTCGGCGCGAAAGCGGCGCTGCAGCTTGCCGCTGGGCACGACGATGAGCACATCGTGATCGCTGGCCAGGGCCTCGCGGGCGGCGTCGGCGGCGACCACGCTCTTGCCGCTGCCCGGGGGGCCGATGGCGATGTGCAGCAGCGCGCGCGAACGGGCGCCCTGCAGGGGCAGCAGATCGTGGAGGAAGCCCTCCTGGGCCTCGCTGAGCAGGGGCAGCACGGCCTCGCCCGGCGGCGGCGCCACTGCGAGGTTGGGGGGCGGCGCGCGGCGGTAGGCGGCTGCGCGGCGATCCGCGTCCCAGGCCAGGACCCGGGCCATGGCGGTGTCGCGCTCGTAGATCTGTTTGCGCCGATCGATGACGTGAACCCAGGCCTCGCGCTGGCCGTCGGGGCTGTTCGACCAGGAGAAGATCGCCCGCCAGGTCCCGCCAAAGCGCAGGCGCAGGGTGCCGGGCCAGGGGCCGCGCAGGGCCTTGATCGCCCCGCTGCGGCTTCGCAGGGCGGCGCTGGCGCGGTGCAGCGCGGCGACGACGCGATCGATCTGGTCGGGGGCTTCGGCGGTGAGGTGGGGGTGGAGCCAGACAGTCATGCTCCGACCCCTTGACCCGTCAAGGCCTTATTGGCAAGGCCTTGGCGGGGGGCTGGCGCCGACCGGATCGCGGACGGGCGCCGGATGCGTCAAGGGGCGCCTGGCAAGACGGCGGTGCCGTCGGCGACCGGGTCTTGGCGCAGGGCCCGGCTGGTGGTTGGACAGATCCGAACGGTGACCGGCGGGGTCTTCCCCTCCTCCCGGCTGGTCACCGAGATGAATTGGAGCGG
>JBEIQK010000315.1:0-7044 GCA_040376505.1 Alphaproteobacteria bacterium
GCCATGCAGGTGGCCGAAAACGGTGATCTGGCCAACTGGATGATCCCCGGCAAGATGGTGAAGGGCATGGGCGGCGCGATGGATCTGGTCGCCGGAGCCCGCCGGGTGGTGGTGACGATGGAGCACACCGCCAAGGGCGAGGCCAAGCTGCTGCCGCGCTGCACCCTGCCGCTCACCGGCGAGGGCGTCGTGCACCTGCTGATCACCGACTACGGTGTGTTCACCTTTGATGGCGGTCTGCGCCTCATCGAGATCGCCAGCGACCTCTCGGTGGAGCAGGTGCGGGCGGCCACCGCGGCCAACTTTACGGTGGCCGAGCCCCTGCGGCGCCTCTCCGTGAACTGATCCCGCGCAGGGGTGGGCCTCGTCCGGGGGCGCGCGGTGTGCATGTTGTCGGTGTTCGCAGGAGAAACACCGATGGACGGCGCCCGCTTCTACCTGATCCCCTTGCTCGTGTTGGTGGGCTTCTTCGCCTTGATGCGGGGCGTGAAGCCGGAGATCGACCGGCCGCTGCCGCCGCTGCCCCTGGCCGACGCGGCCGGGCGGCCGATCACCTTGGAGGCAAAGCCCTACCTGGTCAACATCTACATGCCGGCCTGCGCGCCCTGCGCCCGGGAGGTCCCAGGGCTCATCGCGGCGCAGGAGCGCTACGAAGCTGATGGCGTCGGCTTTCTCGCCGTGTCGATCTCGCCGGACCGGGCCTGGACCGAGACCTCCGTGCGGCGCTGGGGCTTCTCACTGCCCCAGGCCTTCACCACCGACAACCTGCTCGCCTTGGTGGAGGTGAACGAGGTGCCCACCACCCTGCTGATCTCGGCCGAAGGCCACCTGATCGGGCTCGCCGAAGGGGAGCGCGACGCCGAATGGATGATGGAGGCGGCGGGGCGGCTGGCCGCCCTCGACTAGAAGGTGGCGCGCATGTAGTCGACGATGGCCTGCGCCTCTTCCTCGGTGACGGCGATGGCGGGCATCCGGCCCTTGCCGTTGAGGATGAACCCGATGATCTCGGTGTCGGTATGCGACAGCTCGCGAACGATGTCGGGGCCATTGGCGGTGCCGGTGCCGTCGGCGCCATGGCAGCCTTCGCAGTTGCTGGCGTAGAGGGCGGCGCCATCGGGGCCGGCCGAGCCATCGGAGCCATCGGTGCCGTCCGTGCCATCGGTGCCATCGGTGCCGTCCGTGCCATCGGTCCCATCGGTGCCATCGGTCCCATCGGTGCCGTCCGTGCCATCGGCGCCGTCGGTCCCATCGGTCGCGTCCGTGGTGCTGCTGCCCGTGTCGTCACCCTTGGCACCGCAGGCGAGGGCAAGAAGCAGGGGGAGGGCCCAGAGGAGTCGGTTCATGTGGAGGTCTCCGCCAAAAAGGCGCACCCAAGTACCACGGGGTTGCGGCGCTCGCTTGGTCCTCCCGGCGGTGGAAGGGCCTGGATAGTCCGCCCCATGCCTTCTCTCCTCGACGCCCTCGACGCCGAACAGCCCCCCATTCCGCCCGAGGCGATCGCCGCCCTGGCCGCCGCGCGCTTTGGCCTCGACGCCGCGGTGACCCGCCTGCGCGGCGAGCGCGATCAGAACTTCTGTCTCGTCGATCGCACCGGCGCCACCTATGTCCTCAAGGTGCACCCCCTTGACGAAGATCCGGGTGTGGTCGACCTTCAGACCCGGGCGCTGCAGCGAATCGCGTCGGTCGATCCGAGCTTTCCCGCGCCGCGGGTCTGTCTGGACCGCGAGGGCCAGCCCTACGCCCCCTGGGCCGTCTTCGGGCCGCCCCAACTGGTGCGCTTGTTGACCTGGGTGGAGGGCCCGCCGATGGAGGACGCCCTGCCGCTGGACAGCGACGGCCTGCGCTCCCTCGGCGCCGCGATGGCGCGCCTCGACGCCGCCCTCGCGGGCCTCCGACATCCGGCTGAATCGCACCCCTTGCCCTGGGATCTGCAACACACCGCCGAGTTGGAGGCCCACGCCAGCGAGATCCCCGCCGGCGCGCTGCGCGAAGCCGCCGCCCGCGGTCGGGCCCGCTTCGTCGAGCGGGTCGCCCCGCGCCTGGGCGGCCTGCGCGCCCAGCTGATCCACAATGACTGGAACCTGCACAATGTACGGATGGCCGAGGGCCGCTTTTGCGGCCTGCTCGACTTCGGCGATCTGGTCCGCGGGCCGCTCATTCAGGAGCTGGCGGTGGCCGCGAGCTACCACTGTCGCCGATCGGCCGACCCGATGGCGCCGATCGAGGGCCTCCTCGCCGGCTTTGGGCCCCACACGCCGCTCACCGACGAGGAGCTCGATCTGCTCCCGGATCTGATCGTGGCCCGCGGGGTGCTCACCCTCACGATCGCCAGCCACAGCGCCGAGGGTGAAGACGATCACATCGAGATGCGGCCGATCCTCGAACAGGTCGCCGGCTCGATGGTGCGCCTGCTCGACACCCCCCTCGACCTTCGACGCGACCGTCTCACCGCTTTCGTACGGAGCCTGTAATGCGCCAGGCCATGGCCAACGCCTTTGTCCCCGGGGCTGCCCTCTTGCCGGCGGAGCTGGAGGCCCGGGTCGCCCGCCGGGCGCGCCTGCTGGGGCCCGCGTACCGGCTCTTCTACGAGCGGCCGCTGCACATCGTGCGCGGCGAGGGGGCCTACCTCTACGACGCCGATGGGGTGCGCTACCTCGACGCCTACAACAACGTGCCCGGCGTCGGCCACTGCCACCCAAAGGTGGTCGAGGCCTTGACGCGACAGGCGGCGCTGCTCAACACCCACACCCGCTATTTGCACGATGGCGTGCTCGACTACGCCGAGCGACTCCTCGCCACGATGCCGCCCGCGCTCGGCCACGTGATGTTCACCTGCTCGGGCAGCGAGGCCAATGACCTCGCTTTGCGCATCGCCCAAGCGGCCACCGGCGGCGCGGGGGTCATCATCACCGCCTACGCCTACCACGGGGTCACCCAGGCGGTCGCCCAGCTCTCCCCCTGCCTGGGCCAGGGGGTGGTGGTGGGCCCCCATGTGCGGGTGATCCCAGCGCCGACCTCGCCCGGCGCGGGGCCCGATGTGGGTCGACGCTTCGCGCTTTCGGTGCGCGCTGCCGCCGAGGATCTGCTCCAGCACGGCATCCAGCCCGCCGCGCTGCTGGTCGACACCGTCTTTACGAGCGACGGCAACTACGTCGATCCAGCCGGCTTCCTCGCCGAGGCCGCCGCGGAGATCCGCGCCCAGGGCGGGCTCTTCATCGCCGATGAGGTGCAGGCCGGCTTCGGGCGAACCGGCGGCATGTGGGGCTTCTCCCGTCATGGGCTGGTCCCCGATCTGGTGACGATGGGCAAGCCGATGGGCAATGGCCATCCCATCGCCGGCCTCGCCGCCCGGCCCGCGCTGGTGCAGGCCTTCGCCGACACGGTGCGCTACTTCAACACCTTTGGCGGCAACCCGGTCTCGGTGGCGGCGGCCAACGCGGTGCTCGACGTGCTCCGCGACGAGGGCCTGATGGAGCGGGCCGTCGAGGTCGGCGCCCACCTCAAGCGGGGCTTTGTGCAGCTCGCCGCCTCCCACCCCTGCCTCGGAGAGGTGCGGTCGGCCGGGCTCGCCTTCGGCGTCGCCCTGCGGGAGGACGACGCCTGGAGCGCCGCCGATCGAACCTCCGCCCTCGTGAACGGTCTTCGGGCGCGGCGCATCCTGGTCTCGGCCTCGGGCATCGCGCAGGATGTGTTGAAGATCCGCCCGCCCCTGTGCTTCTCGCGTGAGGACGCCGACGCGCTGCTGGAGGCTACGGCGGCTGTTCTGGCGGAGCTGGCCGACCGGCCGGCGGGAGGGGCTTGATGTTCACCCTGGTCAACCGAATCGGCCTGCCCGTCGTCGCTGGGCTCAGCGCGGTGGAGGCCATCGCAGCGGTCTCTCCCGTCGCCGCGCACCCGAGCGCGATCCCGCGGCCCCTGCCCTACCGCGCCTACGCCGTGTCCACGCCCGAGCGGCGCCCCGCGCGCAAGGCCGCCGATTTGATGGCGCAGCCCGTCACCACCCTCCCCGAAGCGGCGACCGTAGACGAGGCCCGCCGGCTCTTCGTGGCGCGGCGCTTCCGCCATGTGCCGGTGGTCGGCTCCGATGGGCAGCTCGTCGGCATCCTCTCCGATCGCGACCTCCTGCCGGCGCCCAATGGCGGGCTTGCCGTGTCCGAGCTGATGTCGAGCCCGGTGTGGACCGCTGCCCCGGAGAGCCCCCTGCGGGAGGTCGCGAGCCTGATGTTTGACCGGCGCGTAGGCGCGCTCCCCATCCTCGATGAGGGTGCTCTGGTGGGGATCCTCACCCGATCCGACATCTTGCGTAGCCTGCTCGTCGAGCCACCCCTCGACCTCTGGATCCGCTAGCGACGTGGGCCTCTCCAACGCGGGCCATCCGGCTGTGGGAGGAGGTGCCAAAGAAGAGATGACCCTGCACAAAGGCGCAGGGAAACCCGAACATCTGGCCGCGCAGGTGGCGGCGTCGGGCTCCTCCAAGCCCTAGCGGGCGGACTTCATGCGGGAGAGCTCGGCGCGCTCGCGGTCGAGCTCCTCCGAGAAGAGCGTCAGCCAGCGGTTTACCGACGCGACCTCCTCTTCGCGCAGCGAATGGGTGGTGCGCAGCAAGGCCGCCTCCACGGTGCCCTGGGAGAGGCCGTCGATGCGCTTTCCCGCTGCAGAGAGGCGAAAGATCGCGCGCCGACCGTCATTGGGGTCCTTGGTGCGCCGAAGAAAGTTGCCCGCTTCAAGGCGGTCGAGCATCCCGGTGAGGGTGCTGGGGTGGAGCTCCAGCTCCTCGGCGATCGAGCCCGCCGAGAGCCCCGGGCGCTCGCCGACCAGGCGAAGCAGCAGGCGCTGGGGGCCCGTGACCTCCAGCGTGCTCAGCATCTGCTTCGACAAGGTCTCCATCGCGTGGTTCACCCGCCACAGCTTGCGCAGCAGGTCCAGCGCGACCGAACGTGGAGCGCCCTCCGGCGCCGGGTCCGGCGAGGGGTCGATGTTCATGGGGGAGTCCACAGGCGGGGGAGGATGAGGGACGCGAAGGGCCCCTGCGAGGGTCGCTTCTGGTTACCCTTTGGAAGCATCGACGGCAAAGCAACATCCGACCTTTGCACCACAGGGGAAGAGGGGGCGGCGGCCCGCCGCGCGGCCGGCTACCTGGGTGCAGGAGCACGACGCGTTGACGACCCAGGGCGCCCCCGAGATCGACGACTTCCTCAGCCGGGCGGCACTTCGTGGCGAACGCAGCGTGGCCTCGCTGCGCATCAGCCTCTGCGCCCTGGGGCTGGTCAACAACCTCTTCTTCGCCGGTGGCCTCGCCCCCTTTCTGGCCGGCGATGGGGTGGCCTTGGTGCGGGTCGGCACCATGGCGATGGGGATTGTCTTCTCGGTGGCGATGATTCGCCGGCTCCGCAAGGGCGGCGAAGCCGGCTGGCTGCTTGGCGTCTCGGCGGTGATCGACAGCGCCATCGCGCTCACCATCCTGGGCCTGCTGGCCTGGTCGCCCAACATCGAGCACAACGGTCTGTTGACGGTGCCCGCCCACGGCATCCTCGTGCTGGCCGTGGTGGCGGCAGGCTTTCGCCTGGACAGTCGAGTGGTGGCGGCGGCCTCCTCGACGGTCGTGATCGGCGCCACCGCCTTGCTGGTGGCCGAGCGGAGCTGGCGCCCCGGTCAGTCCGCCCTGGCGCCCACCCACTACATCTCCTTCGGCATCATGCTGATGGTGGCCATCCTCATCTCGCTCGCCTACGTTCGCCGCACCCGAACCCTGGTGCTCGATGGGGCGCGGGCGGCCGTTCACGCCGAGCGGGCGCGGCAGCGCCTCGGCGTCTATGTCTCCCAGGAGATCGCCGACTTCGCGCTCTCCGCCGATCGCCTGGAGTTGGGGGGGCAGCGGCGGCTCGTCACGGTGCTCTTCTCCGATCTGCGCGGCTTCACGCGCTACAGCGAGAAGATCTCGCCTGAGCGCCTCGTGAGCGAGCTCAACGCCTACCTCGATGTGATGGTGACGGTGGTGCGCAAGCACGGCGGGATGGTCGACAAGTACATTGGCGACGCCATCATGGTGGTCTTTGGCCTGCCCGAGCCCCAGCCCGACGCCCCGCTGCGGGCCCTGCGCGCCGCCGCGGAGATGCAGGCCGCGCTGCTCGTACACAACGCCGATCGCGAGCGACGGGGCCTTCCCCCGTTGCAGCAGGGCATCGGCGTCCACCACGGCCACGCCATCGCCGGCAACATCGGAACAGAGGATCGCCTCCAATACACGGTGATCGGCGACGTGGTGAACCTGGCGAGCCGCCTGGAGAGCGTCACCAAGGAGCGAGGCGTCTCCTCGCTCTTCAGCCAGGACGTCGTCGATGCGGCGCAGGCCACTGGCCAGGAGACGCCGCCCCTTGCTGCAGCCGGCTCCGTCCAGGCGCGCGGCCGAGACGGCAGCATCGAGGTCTACACCCTGCGCTAAGGGGCCAGCCGGAGACCCGATGCACCGCCCGCTCCTCTTCCTCGCCCTTCTCCTCTCCTGTGCGCCCTCGGTGGACGACCTTCGCGCCGAGTGCCCGGCGCTGACAGCAGCCGGCCGCTTGCCCGCCTCGGCGGCCGAGGCCGCGGCGCAGCGGGCAGCCGGGGCGGTCTGGACCAACCGGGAGATCCGGGCACAATATGTCTGCGCCGCCGCGGGAATCGGCGCCCTCGACGCCCTGGCCGCCTCGCAGGGCCGCACCTGGGAGCAGCGCGCCCACCTCGCCTTCGAGGCCCGCCACCAGGCCCGGATGACCGCCCGCGCCATGATGGCCGATCCGGCCGAGGTGGCCGCGCTGGAGGCCCGCGACCTGGAGAAGTACGGCAACCCCCACGGCCCCACCTTTGCGTGGCTGGAGGGCCGGGCCCGCGACAAGGGGCTGCAGGACGACGCGATCTACCAGTCCATCGTCGAAGGGGCCCAGCGCACCGATGAGGCCACCAACCGGCTCTTCGGCCTGGGCGGCTAGTTCCGCGCCGTCGGAGCGCCGCAGCCCTCCATCCGCAGCGCGAAGACCGGTGACCTCGGCGCGCAGGCCCAGCGCC
>JBEIQK010001003.1:0-2063 GCA_040376505.1 Alphaproteobacteria bacterium
GCTCGGCGGCGCGGGCGGCGGGCACCGCGTCGACCTTGTTGAGCACCACGAGGCGCGGCGCGCCGGCCTCGATCTGGTCGAGGGTGCGCTCGACCTCGACCATGTGCAGCTCGAGCTCGGGGCTGGTCGCGTCGACCACGTGCAGCAGAAGATCGGCCTGCACGCTCTCTTCGAGGGTCGAGCGAAAGGCGTGCACCAGCGCCTCGGGCAGCGCGCGGATGAAGCCGACCGTATCGGTCAGCACCACGTCGCGGGCCTCGGGGAAGCGCAGGCGGCGGCTGGTCGGGTCGAGGGTGGCGAAGAGCTTGTCTTCGGCGTCGACCTCGGCGTTGGTCATCGTGTTGAGCAGCGTCGACTTGCCGGCGTTGGTGTAGCCGACGATGCTGATCTGGGGCACGCCGGCGCGCTGGCGGCGGCTGCGGCGCAGGGCGCGCTGCTTGGACAGACCCTTGAGCTCGTGCTCCAGCTTCGTCTCCCGCTCGTCGGCCCGGCGGCGGTTGATCTCCAGCTTGGTCTCTCCCGGCCCGCGGCCGCCGATGCCGCCGGTGAGCCGGCTCATCGCGGTGGGCATGATGGCGAGGCGAGGCTTGCGGTAGCGGAGCTGGGCCAGCTCGACCTGGAGCTTGCCCTCGCGGCTGCGGGCCCGCTGGCTGAAGATGTCGAGGATGAGCTGGGTGCGGTCGAGGACCTTGAGCTCGGTGTCGGTGGCGATGTTGCGGAGCTGGCTGGGGGTCAGCTCCTGGTCGAAGACCAGAACGCTGGCGTCCTGCTTCATGGCGCTCACCACCACCTCTTTGAGCTTGCCCTCGCCGATGAGGTAGCGGCCATCGATCTCCCGGCGCACCTGCAAGACCCGATCGACCACCTGGAGCCCGGCGGTGGCGGCGAGGCGCTCCAGCTCGTCGAGGCTGGCGTTGGCGGCGGCCCCGCCCTGGGTGGCCACGCCGATGGCGATGCAGGCCTCGACGCCGGCAATGCGGCGGGGGCCCTCCTTCTTGCCCCACTGCACCTCGAGGTCGTTGATGAAGACCTCGTAGTTGTCCTCCCAACCGTGCACCGACTCGCGGCGATCGATGTGGTTGGGGTCTTCGCCCTCGCGTTGGGGGTGCAGGGTGCCGATCTCGACGTTGCCGGGCAGGCCGTCGACCCGGGCCTCGATCATCACGATGGCGTCGAGGCGCAGCAGGCTCAGATCGGTGAGATCGTCCTGCGTGAGGCCCTCGCCGCGCAGGTGGGTGTGGATCAGCCGAATGCCGCGAAAGCGCCCCGAGCCGGCCCGGGCGCGGGTGAGGTCGGGGATGAAGAGCCGGTGGGCGTCGCCGACGATGACGTGGGTGATCTCGCCGCGGCGGTCGATCAGCAGGCCCACCTGGCGGGCGATGTGCCGGCTGGTCTCGGTCAGACGCCGGGCCAGCTCGGGCGTGATCCAACGGGTGGCCGGCACGCGGCGCTCATAGAGCGTTTGCAGGGCCTTGGACTCGCTGTGCTTGAGGCCTTCGGTGTTTCCGTGCAAGGTTTGGATGGCGGGCTCCGGCCGTGAGTGCCCTCTCCTATCGCGGCGGCGGCGCGCTGGCCCGGGCGCCCAGGGCGCCGGGAGTTGGCCCTGGAGGAGCCGACGTTGTAGGGGGCTGCCACGATCCGCGCCGCCGGCCCGCCGGGGCCTGGGCAGACCGCCCCGGGCGGCGTGGAGCGGTGGAGCCGATGTGAGCGTGCGCCCTGCGCTGGTGGTGGCCCTCGTCGCCTTTGTGGTGCGCGTGGCGCTGATCGTAGCGATCCCTGAGAACTACAGCATGGACGCCTACCAGCGCTGGGCTGGCCGCGAGCACCTGCTGGTGCAGGCCTGGCTGCCGGCCACCCAGTCGCTGCTCTTCTTCGTCGATGCGCTGGGTGGCGGCATCCTCGTGGCCCGTCTGCTGCTCAGCGCAGTGGCGGCCCTGGCCTGCGGCGCCGGCGCCAGCCTCGCGGCTGCCTTTGGCACTCCGCGCTCGGCCTGGCTCTTCCTGCCGGTGGCGCTCTTCTCGCCCTTTCTCACCTGGTCGACCGTGCCCTACCAGGAGGGCACC
>JBEIQK010000867.1:0-2636 GCA_040376505.1 Alphaproteobacteria bacterium
CGATCGAGGCGCCCTGGGTGATCTCCTTTGGCGATGACCTCGGTCTTCCGAGCGACCTCACCCTGCAAGGAGAGCGCAGCCGCCAGCGGGTTGACGTCTCGATCCCCCGCGATCTCCGCCTGACCGGTGACGCCGTGCTGCGGCTGGAGCTGGCCCACTCGGCGGCCTTGCTGCCGGAGCGGTCTCACCTGACCGTGGAGGTCAATGGACAGAGCGTCGGCTCCCTGCCCCTCGATCGACAGACCCAGTCCGGCGAGACGGTGGACGTGGTGATCCCCCAGGGGCTGCTGCGGGACTACAACAACATCGATCTACACGTGGTTCAGCACTACACCACCGAGTGTGAGGACCCGGCCGATCCCTCCTTGTGGACCCGCATCGGCCGCGGATCGAGCCTGCGTCTGGCCGCCGAGCCCCTGCCGATGAGCGGCGGGCTCGAAGACTGGCCTGCACCCCTGCTCGACCTGCGGGGCCACGGCCCGATCGTCCTCACGCCCCTCCTCGCCGCCGCCCCCGACGACGCCACAATTGAGGCCCTCGGCCTCCTCGCCGTCTCGCTGGGCCGGGCCGCGCGGTATCGCGGCCTCGACCCGCAGGCGGCCGTCACGAGCCCCGCGGCGATCGAGGGCGTCGGCCTCGCGGTCGGGCTGGTCGGCGAGCTCCCCCAACTCGGGGCCCTGCTCCCGTCGCTGCCCTCGCTCTCGCCTGGTGAGGGCCTGATAGCACTCGTGCCGCACCCCGAAGATCCGCACCGGCCCATCCTCATCGTGCTGGGCGCCGACGCCGCTGGCCTGCGGGCCGCCGCTGCGGCGCTGGCCGGCCAGGATCGGCAGCCCTTGCTTCAGGGGCGCCTCGCCCGGGTGAAGTCGGCCCTGCCCGGCCCGCCCCCGCCGGCCCTCGACGCCCCGATCCGCTTTCCAGAAGGCGCCACCGCCCGCTTCGCCGAACTCGGGCTGGAGGCCCAAACGGTGCGCGGCCGCTACGCGCCCAGCGTGGTGCTCCCGCTGCACCTCGGCGCCGACGCCGTCCTGCGGCCCGGCGGCGCCAGCCTCGACCTCCGCTACGCCTACGGCGCCCAACTCGATCCGCGGCGCAGCACCTTGGAGCTGCGCATCGACGGGGTGACCGTCCGCAGCATCGCGCTGTCATCGGCCGAGGGCAGCGCGCTGGAGCGGGTTCACATCGAGCTGCCCGACGCCCTCATCCAGCCGAGCAGCCGCATCGAGCTGGCCTTTCAACTCGTGCCGCCCTCGGGGGGTGACTGTGAGGAGCGGGTCGTCGACTCGATGCTCTGGGGCACGATCTTTGACGACTCCTCCCTGACCCTGAACCGCGGCGCCCAGGTCGCGCTGCCCAACCTCGCCCTGCTCCGCCACGGCCTGTGGCCCTACCGCGCCGAGGCCGCCTCCCCCGTGACCATCGGCCTCCCCGAGCGGCCCGGCCCCGCCGACTGGGCCGCTGGCTTCTCCTTGGTGGCCACGCTGGCACGGGGCAGCGACGCCGCCGAACCGGCGCTGCGCCTCCAGCGCGGGACCGCCGGCCTCGTCGGCGGGCCGGGCCAGCTCATCCTCCTCGGCAGCGCCGCCGAGAACCCCGCCGTCGCCGCCCTCGAAGGGCGCCTGCACCTCCTTCGAAAGGGGGAGGGCCTGCAGCTCCGCGACGCCGTCGGCGCAGCCCTCGCCGAGGCCACCTCCGGTGGACGGGTCGACAGCATCGAGCAGGTCGTGATCGCAGAGGGGCAGAGCGCCCTCATCCTGCAGGGCGGTGACGCTGAAGGGAGCCTGCGCCTCGCCCAGGATCTGTCCAGCCCCGAGGCCCACAGCGCCCTGCGCGGCAACATCGCCCTGCGCGATGAGGGCGGCGGCCTGCGGACCCTCGACGTCGCCACCCGCCAGACCTGGGGCAGCCTGCCGCTGTGGGATCGCGCCCAGACCGAGGTCCGCGCCCAGTGGTGGTGGCTGGTCGCCGTGCTGGTGGTGGGGGCCGCCCTGGCCGTCCACCTCGCGCGTGGCCTGCGGCAGCGCGCGGTCGCATGAGGCTGGGCCTGCTGCTGGCGCTTGGCCTCGAAGCCAGCCCCGATCTGACCACGCAGGCCGCGACCCTGCGCACCCAGGCCGACGGCCTGCGCGCCACGGGCCAGCCGGCGGCGGCGCTGTTGGCCTACCAGCAGGCCGCCCTGCTCGATCCCGCCGACCCCTGGGCCCCCTTTGGGCGGTGCGCCACCCTCGCCGAGCTGCAGCAGCGGGCCGAGGCCTTTGCCTGTCTGTGGTCCCTGCCGCCCGCCGCCGACCCGCTCCTCCAGCGCCTCGCCCGCCAGGTCTACGGCGGGCTCCTGCGCGCCGAGGCCCAGGCGAAGCTCCAGGCCGGCGCCCTCGACGAGGCCCGCGCCGCCGCCGCCTCCGCCGTGCAGGTGGAGCCCGATCTGTGGGGGAACCTCCTCCTGGGCGGGGTGGCCCTCGCCCAGGATCAGCCTGCCGACGCCCTCGCCGCCTTCGAGGCCGCGCTGCGCTTCCAGCCCGGCCAGACCGACGCCGAGCGGGGCCGCCTCGCTGCCCTCTTCGCCCTCGGCCGCTTCGACGAGGTGGAGGCCCTCGCCCGTGGGCTTCGCGCCGATCCCGAGGCCGCTGCTTGGGGTC
>JBEIQK010000858.1:0-2686 GCA_040376505.1 Alphaproteobacteria bacterium
GAGTTCCTGCTGCTGCAGCCCTCGGTGGGCGCCACCCACATGCTGGCCGACCACCTGCAGGTCGCGGGCAACCTCGCCTTCGACGCCCGCTACCGCAAGAATTTCTACCTCGGCGGCTCGGCGAACGTCAGCCTGCGGTACCTGATCGACTGAAGGTTGCATGATTCGAGGCTCCGCTGGGCTCCTGCTGATCGGACTCCTGGGCTGCCAACCCGACCAGGGCAGCCCGTTCGACGCCGTCGAAGCCAGCGGGCCCTGCTGGGAGGTCAACCTCGCTGACGGCCTCGACGAGTCCTCCAGCGCCGAGCTGCACGCCCTCTACGCCTGCCTCAACCGCACCGGCGCCTTGGAGCCGCTCGACGAGGTGGACGTGGCCCTGGAGGCCCCGGGCCGTGAGGGGACGAGCGCCGCCCTCGAGGTGAGCCAGCTCCTCAACACCCTCCTCGAGACCCGGCTCCAGCCCGCGAACCTGGTCGACGGCCTGCGCGACTGGCTGGAGGCGGATCCGCAGGTGGAGCCCTGGGTCGAGATCGCCGTCGAGCTGGTCTACGCGCGCCCCTACGACGCGCTGGCGGCCGAGACCGCCGAGGCGCTGGCGATGCCGGCGGCGCTGCAGGCCGGCGTGGTGCATCCGCTGCTTGGCCTCGCCCCGACCGTCGCTGGCAGCCTGCTCGACCACGACCCGACGCTGCCGGCCACCCTCTTCGCCTTGGGCGACACCCAGTCGGCGCGCGACCTCACCTGCACCCTGGCCGGTGTGGTGGGCTCCGAGGACAGCACGGTGGTGGCTCTCGAAGCGCGGCTGCTGCCCGATCTCGGCGCCCTGCTGCAGGCTACCACCCACACCGACAATGACCTGTGGTCGGGCTCTACGGGCAGCTCGTTGCGCGACGTGGCGACGGCGGTGCTCGCGTCAAAGGGTGGGCAGCCCTCCTTTGTTCGCGGCCAGGCTGAGCCCCTGCATGCCCTCCTCGCCGACGCGGCGCTGGTGGAGCCCTTGGAGTCGGCGCTGGCCCAGTCCGTGCGCGAGGGCACCCTCGACGATCTGTTTAGCGGCCTCGCCTATCTGTCGCGGGTCGACGCCGAGGGCGGCGGGCTCCACACCGACGAGGACAGCGCGCTGACCGTGCTGCTGCGTCTGCTGGCCGCCGCCGACAAGGAGATCGACTGCGGCTTCCTCTCCGGCAACCTCGCCGTGCTGCTGCTGGACGCCATCGCCGATCTCGACCCCAGCCTCATCCAGACGGGTCTCGGTCTGCTGGGCGATGTGCTCGGCGTCGAGGCGATCGAGCTGCTGCTCGATCTCATCAATGAAGGCATCTGCGACGGCGCCATCACCGATGGCATCCTCGTCGACCTTGGCGCGATGAACCGGCTGAGCGACGCCGAGGCCGGCGACCTGCTCGATGTGCTGGTGCCGCTGGTCGGCGCCGTGCGCGCCGGGGGCGGGTCGGAGTCGGGGCGCCTGCCCGAGGTGGTGGGCCTGCTGCGCGCAGCCCATGAGGCCAACCTGGGGCCGCCACTCGGCGGTCTGCTGCTGGACATCGAAGGGACGGCCTTCCTCGACGATGTGGTTGACGCGATGCCGCTCATCTTGGAGCCCGACGTCCTGGCGGTCGACGCCTGCCCGATCGACAGCGATCCCCTCGATCTGCCTGCCGCGCTGCACCTCCTCGACGCGACGCTGGCGGCACCGGACGCGCCGATCCACGACCTCGCACCCCTTCTCGACGCGACGCTCTCCGCCGATGAGGGCTGGACGGCCCTCGACCACGCCGCCCTCCTCCTGATCGCACCTTCGGCCCGCCTTCAAGACGCCCTTCCCCTCTTCGTGAACCTGCTTTCGGCGCGCGATCCCTCCGCCGAAACGGGCCTCGTCGAAGATCTGCTGTCCGACCCCGCCCTGGTCCTTCCAGCCCTCCGCCTCATCGAGAACCGGCCGCTGGTCGACGCCCTGCGCGACACCGCCGCCGACGAACCCGGCCCGATGCCCTGGATCGTCGGGCTGGCCCGCGACGGCTTGCTCACCTCCCTGCTGACGACGGTCGACCTCATCCTGGAGGCCCTCGACAGCGCCGCTCCCTCCTCAGACGCGGAGACCCCGTGAACGATCTTCAGTACCGCAGCCTGCCCCGCCCCTCCGGGGGGCTCGACCATGGCTACGGGCCACGGGTGCACATCCTCAGCGAGCCCTACCCGATGTCGATGCTGGCGCGGCTCTGCGCGGAGACCACCGTTCAACCTCAGGTGAACGATCTGGTCGGCGCCCTCTACGACTGGATGCTGGCCGAGGTCAGCAGCGCGCTGCTTCTCACCACGCCGGTCGAGCAGCCGACCCGGATGGCCCGCTACCACCCCGCCGAGGGCGTGTACCGCGGCGAGGCGATCGATCGCGGCCAGCGCGTGGTGGTCGTGGACATCGCGCGGGCCGGCATCCTGCCCAGCCACCGGATGTACCACGGCCTGCACCACCTGATCGAGGCCGAGAACCTGCGCCAGGACCACATCGTCTCCAGCCGGGCCACCGATGCCGATCAGAAGGTGATCGGCGTCCAGATGGACTCCACCAAGATCGGCGGCCCGGTCGGCGGCGCCACCGTGCTCATCCCCGACCCGATGGCCGCCACGGGCAGCAGCATCGCCGCGGTGATCAACAGCTACCTGAACCTGGCGGGTGGCCCCCCCC
>JBEIQK010000015.1:0-24550 GCA_040376505.1 Alphaproteobacteria bacterium
GGGAGGGCGGCGACCCCGGCGTAGACCTGCCCCACGTCGTGATCGAGCGCCTGGAGGGCTCCGCCTGGGTGCCGGTCAGCAACGTCGCCGGCCGCATCGTCTCCGAGGCCGATCACGACATCCTCCTCGTGCACACCCCCGACCCGCTCTACCCCTACACCGACCCCCAAAGCCACGCCTGGTGGGCGGTCTGGCAGGTGGTGGGCCACTTCCACGACCGCGTCGGCGTGCCGGCCGGCACCTACCGCTTCGCCGTCGCCGGTCACAGCGCGGTGGACGGCGCCGAGACCTGGCCCTGGCCCGCCGAGGAGTACCAGCTCACCAGCGAGCCCTTCGAGGTGGTGCCGGCCACCGTGCAGGCCACCTGGGATGGGGCCACGCTGTCGGCCTGGATCGACGCGCCCGCCGCCGGCTACCGCCTGATCGACCTCGAGGGCTACAGCCAGGGCCGCAACCCGGTGCGCGGCGTCACCCTGACCTGGACCCTGGCCGATGGTTCTGTGCAGGTGGACAGCACGGAGGGCAGCATCGGCAGCCAGGTTACCTCCTTCGCGCTCACGCCCCCCGATGGTGCCGTCGCCATCGACATCGTCGACGCCTATGGCAACGCAGGCCGCGTGACCCTGTGAAGAAGTTCATCGCCGTCGCCGGCAACATGGGGGTGGGCAAGACGACGATGGTGGAGTTCCTCCACCGCCGCTACGGCTTTGAGCCCGTCTATGAGCCCTTCATGGACAATCCCTACCTCGACGACTTCTACAAAGACATGAAGAGTTGGGCCTGGCACAGCCAGATCTACTTCCTCACGCACAAGTTCCGTCTGCACATGGAGCTCAACGCCAGCGAGGGCACCGTGGTGCAAGACCGCACCATCTACGAAGACGCCGAGATCTTTTGCACCAACCTGCACAACAACAAGAACATCGCCGAGCGGGACTACCAGACCTACATGGAGCTGTACCGCACGATGAAGACCGCGTTGCAGCCGCCGGATCTGATGATTTACCTGCGCTGCTCGGTGCGGGCGATCCGCCGGCGCATCCGCGGACGCGGCCGGGCCAGCGAGCAGGACATCCCCGTGACCTACCTGCGCAACCTGAACAAGCTCTACGAGGGCTGGTTCGAGCGCTACGACAGCTCGCCCAAGATGGTCTGGGACTCCGAGCGGATGGACTACCTCACCGACATCGCCGATCAGATCGAGTTCCGACGCTCGATCGAGCGCTTTTTGTAGGCCGTCAGCGCAGGTAGACGATCCCCCGCCCACCGTCCACGGTGACCACCACCCCGTCGCGGAGCAGCCGCGTGGCGCCCGGCAGGTTCACCACCGCGGGCAGGCCCAACTCGCGGGCGACGACGGCGCCGTGCGACAACATGCCGCCCAACTCGGTGACGAGGCCGCCTGCGCGGTGAAAGAGCGGCGTCCAGCCAGGATCGGTGGCCCGCGCCACCAGGATCTCGCCCGGGCGCAGGGCTTCAGGGTCCAGGGCCCGCAAGATGCGCACCGGGCCGGTCACCACGCCGCGGCTCACCCCAAGGCCCACGAGGCGCGGGCCCGACTCGGTCTGCTCCACCGCCTCTTCGCCCACGAAGAAGTCCGGCGGCTCATCGCCGGCGGCCCGGCGGCGGCGCTCCTCCTCGATCGACTCCGCCCGGCGCCGCACCAGCAACAGCGCCTCTTCGCGCGGCAGCCGATCCTCGATCAGGGCCACCAGCTCGGCCTCTTCGAGGTAGCGGGCCGGCAGATCGAGGGCGGCTTCGATCACCAGCAGGGCCTGCTTCCAGCGCCAGAGGACCCGATCAAAGTGGGAGCGCTGCTCTTCGCGTAGGGCGAGGTAGCGGCCGGCGAGGCGCACCAGGGCAGCCAGCGGCCCCGGCAGGCCGGCCGGGACGCTGGGCAGCGGTTTGTCGACGATCGGCGCCTCGGCGGCGGCGGCGGCCAGGGCCCGCAGGCTGGCCTCTGAGGCCTCGGCCCAACGCTCGCTCGACAGCTCCCAGGAGCTGTCGGCCCGGTGGCCGTAGCGGGCGCGGAAGGTGGCCAGATCGAGGCTCCCGCGGTGAACCTGGGCCAGGGCCTCGTGGGCCAGGGCTGTGGGCGAGGGCACCGGGCTGCGCAGCAGGCCGGGGATGGCCGCCTCGTGGCCGGCGGCGACCAGCGCGGCCTCGGCCAGCTCCACCCAGAGGTTGGCGAAGAGCAGCGAGCAGATGTGCAGGCCGATGTAGCGCCGCGACAGGCCCTTGAGCGCCTCGATCTGGGCCAGGGCGGCGGGGATGCCGACCGGAGGCTGCGCGTAGGGGAGCAGGGCCGCGTCGAGCTCGGGCAGGAAGGCCGCCCAGGCCTCGGCGTTGGTGAAAGGGTTCCAGCGAAAGCGCCTCCAGCGCTCTTCGCGGATCGTCTCGCCGATGATCGCGGCGTAGACGGCCAGATCGGGGGGAGCGGCCGGCTTTCGCGCCCAGGCCAGGGCCTCGGCCGGCGGCAGCAGCTCGACGAGGAAGCGGGGCGGGGCCGCGCCGGGCAGCTTGAAGGCGAGGTGCCGAAAGACGGTGACATTGAAGTAGGGGGCGAAGCGCACGAGGCGGCTGGCCTCGCCGCCGCCGAGGTAGCGCCGCGAGGCCGCCGGGTAGGCGATGAACCACTCCAGCAGGCCCCGCATCACGCTCCAGCCGTAGGGGGTGGCCGGCTCGGTCCAGCGCTCGCCAATGAAGCGGCGGGTCCAAACCACCGGCCCGCTGCGGCGGAGGTCGGCCTGGGCGGTGATCGGCCGCACCTGGAGCAAGAACAGCCGGCCCTGCTCGTCTTCGGCCCACTCCAGATCGAGGGGGCAGCCGGCGCGGGCCTCCAGGCGCAGGCCCAGGCGACCCAGCGCGATGAGGGCGGCGGGGCCGAGGGGCGAGACCTCTTGCTGCGCGGCGGGGAGCGGATCTTCGACGGGGCCGGCCGCGCCGAGGCGGTGAACCGCGCTCTGCCGCCCCGGCGTGGCCTCGATCACCCGCACCCGGCCGCGCAAAACGCGCCCCCAGGCCGCCCGCCGTGGGCGGGAGAGTCGGTAGAAGGCCGGCACCGATCCGCCGCCCACCACGGCCTCGCCCAGGCCCAGGCTGGCCTCGATGAGGAGCTCGTGGGCGGCGCCGGTGTGCGGATCCTGGGTGAAGAGCACGCCGGCGCTGCGGGCCGGCACCAGGGCCTGGATCACCACCGCCATCCGCGCCGGGGCCCCGCCGCGGTAGGACCGCACCCGGCTCGACAGCGCGCTCTGCCAGACGGCCTCGATCGCCGCCGCCAAGGCCGGGCCCGCCTGCACCCCCACCACCGACAGGAATTGCCCGGCGTGGCTGGCCCGGGCGCCATCTTCGTCGACCGCGCTGCTGCGCACCGCCAGCCAGGGGCCGAGGCCACGGGCCTGCGCGCAGATCGTGGCCACCTCGTCGGGGAGCAAGCGCAGATGCCCATCGTCGGCCCGCGCGGTGGCGGCGTCGAAGTGCGAGACCGGGAGCACCGCGGCCGGCGGCACCCGCTCTCCCGCGCCGAGCGCCCAGGCCAGCCAGGCCGCCTTGCCGCCGATCTGCGCGCGCAGCGACGAATCGGGGAGGCCGCGCGAGGGGCTGGGCAGGCGGTCGAGGAAGATCAACATCGGGGGCTCCAGCAGCGGGGCGCGCCAGCGGGGTGCCAGCCCGCCGGGGCCAGCTTATCCACTGTTCAAAGAGGAGCGTCGATGTCCGCGGGATTGTTCCAGCCCCCTACCCCTCGCAACGAGCCGGTCTCCAGCTTCGCCCCTGGCACCGCCGAGCGCAGCGCCCTGCAGCAGGAGCTCTCCCGCCAGTCCGGCGAGGAGGTGGAGATCCCCTGCGTCGTCAACGGCAAAGAGGTGCGCACGCCGCGCAAGGTCGACGTGGTGATGCCCTGCGCCCACGCCCACCGCCTCGGGCGGAGCTGGCTGGCCACCCCCGAGCTCACCGGCGAGGCCATCGACGGGGCCCTGGCCGCCCGCCGGCACTGGGCCGAGCTGCCCTGGGAAGAGCGGGCCGCCGTCTTCCTGCGCGCCGCCGAGCTCCTCGCCGGGCCCTGGCGCCACAAGATCAACGCCAGCACCATGCTCGGCCAGGCCAAGACCTCCTACCAGGCCGAGATCGACGCCGCCTGCGAGCTCATCGACTTCTGGCGCTTCAACGTCGCCTACATGCGGCAGATCTACAGCGAGCAGCCGCCCGTGAGCGCGCCGGGGACCTGGAACCGCACCGACTGGCGGCCGCTCGAGGGCTTCGTCTTCGCGGTCACGCCCTTCAACTTCACCAGCATCGCCCTGAACCTGCCGACCGCCCCGGTGTTGATGGGCAATGTGGCGATCTGGAAGCCGGCGATCACCCAGCTTCACAGCGCCTGGCTCGGCTACCAACTCCTGGTGGAGGCCGGGCTGCCGCCGGGCGTCATCCAGTTCTTGCCGGGCACCGGCCCCGACGTCGGCGATGTGGTGCTCAACTCGCCGCACTTTGGCGGGCTGCACTTCACCGGCAGCACCGGCACCTTCCAGCAGCTCTGGGCGGGGATCGGCCAGCGCATCACCCGCTACCGCTCCTGGCCGCGCATCGTCGGCGAGACCGGCGGCAAGGACTTCATCATCGCGCACCCGAGCGCCGACGCCAAGGCGGTGAGCACCGCCATCCTGCGCGGCGCCTTCGAATACCAGGGCCAGAAGTGCTCGGCGGCCAGCCGCATGTACATCCCGGCCAGCCTGTGGCCCGAGGTGCGCGACCGCACCATCGCCGAGATGGGCCGCATGAAGGTGGGCGATGTGCGCGACTTCAGCACCTTCATCGGCGCTGTGATCGACCGGCGCGCCTTTGACAAGCACCAGGGCTACCTGCACCTCGCCCGCGACACCGGTCACATCCTGGCCGGCGGCGAGGCCGACGACGCGGTGGGCTACTACGTCAAGCCCACCCTGGTGCAGGTCGATGATCCGCGCCACCGGCTGATGAGCGAAGAGATCTTTGGCCCGATCGCCTCGGCCTTTGTCTACCCCGACGCCCAGTGGGCCGAGGCCCTGCGCCTCGTCGACACCACGAGCCCCTATGCGCTCACTGGCGCCGTCTTCGCCCGCGACCGCTACGCGATCGACCAGGCCAGCCGGGCCCTGCGCGACGCGGCCGGCAACTTCTACATCAACGACAAGCCCACCGGCGCGGTGGTGGGCCAGCAGCCCTTCGGCGGCGCCCGCGGCAGCGGCACCAACGACAAGGCCGGCGCCCCGGGCAACCTCCTGCGCTGGCTCTCGCCGCGCACGCTGAAAGAGACGATGGTGCCGCCCACCGACTGGCGCTACCCCTACCTGGGCTGAGGGGCAGCACCTTGACACTCCCGTGGCGCCTTCGTTAGGGTGTGTGTCCTGAGAAGTGCTTCTGGCGGCGGACCCGGGCACCCCGAGAGGGAGCCCACCACCAGCCCCGCCAGCAGCGCATCGGGACCGGCTCTCTCGTCCTGCACCCCGGGTTGCTCGATGGCCCCTCACCGGGCCTGTCGCACGCTGTGCCAGTGACCTTTCTGGGTGCCCTCTGTTGAAGGGGTGGCGACCGCCTGTGCGGAGCTCTTCAACAATCGGCGACGCAGGCGCAGAGCCGCCGGTGTGGGAGTGAGGCCCGCCCTCGATCGTCCGATGGCGCGCCTCCCTGGGTCTGCACCGACCTGCCACGCTGCCGCGTGACAGCGCGCGGCGGTACCGCCTGCGGGCCCCTGAAGAACCTTGCTGCGACGGTCTTTTCGCCCAGCCCCCTTCGGCTTCGCCGAAGGTGTCGTGCCCGACCTTTGTTTACTGGCCTCAGCGTAAGGAGGCCCACGATGTTCCATGCACATTCGGCCTGAGAACCCCCTGATCGTTCAGGGGGACGGCAAGGTCCTCTTGGAGACGCGCCACCCGCGCTACGAAGACGCGCGGGACTTTTTGGGGCGCTTCTCTGAGTTGGAGGCCAGCCCGGAGCTCCTGCACACCTACCGGATCAACCCGCTCTCGCTGTGGAACGCCGCCAGCGCGGGGATGACCGTCGACGAGATCACCCAAGGCCTGCGCAACTGGTCGAAATTCGACGTGCCGGCCGAGGTGATCACCACCATCCAGGAGACGCTGGAGCGCTACGGCCTCGTAAAGCTGATCCCCCACCCCGAGCAGCCCGACACGCTGCTCCGGCTGCACTTCGCCACTGGCTTTGTCGCCAAGCTGATCTCCAAAGAGCCTCTCCTGCGCGAGCTGCTCGTCGAAGATGGGCGTCGCTTCTGGGCGATCACCCAAGGGCACCGCGGCATCTTCAAGCAGCGGGCGCTCCAGTCCGGCTGGCCGATCGAAGATCTGGGCGGCTTTCACGCCGGCCGGCCCCTCGACATCCGCCTGCGCGCCACCTCGATCGGCGGCAGACCCTTCGCGCCGCGCCCCTACCAGTGGGAGGGGGCCAAACGCTGGTGGACAGAGGGCAAGCCCTCGGGCGGCTGTGGGGTGGTGGTGCTGGCCTGCGGCGCCGGCAAGACCATCGTGGCGATGGCGGCGATGAGCCTCGCCAAGACCCGCACGCTGATCCTGGCCACCAACCAGGCCGCCGTCTCCCAGTGGGTGCGCGAGATCCTCGATAAGACCGAGCTCACCGCCGATCAGGTGGGCATGTACACCGGCGAAGAGAAGGTGATCAAGCCGGTGACCGTGGCGACCTACCAGATCCTCACCTGGCGCCGCAGCAAGGAAGAGGCCTTTGAGCACCTGCACCTCTTCGAGGATGGCGAGTGGGGCCTTATTGTCTACGATGAGGTCCACCTGCTGCCCGCGCCGGTCTTTGGCGCGACGGCCACCCTCCAAGGGCGCCGCCGCCTCGGGCTCACCGCCACCCTGGTGCGCGAGGATGGGCGCGAGGGCGATGTCTTCGCCCTGGTCGGCCCCAAGCGCTACGATCTGCCCTGGCAGATGCTTCAGCAGCAGGGCTTCATCGCCGACACGCGCTGCCACGAGCTGCGGGTGCCCTTCGCCCCCAATGACGCGCTCAAGTACGAGCGGGCCGACGAAAACGACAAGTTCCGCATCGCCAGCGCCAACCCGGCCAAGATGGGCGTCTTGCGCGAGCTCACCATGAAGCACCGCGACGACAACGTGCTGATCATCGGCACCTACTTGGACCAGCTCGTGCGCATCGCCGAGACCTTCAAGGCCCCGCTGATCACCGGCCAGACCAGCCACGCCGATCGCGAGCGCCTCTTTGACCAGTTTCGCAAGGGGAAGATCCACCTGCTCGTCGTGAGCAAGGTGGCCAACTTCTCCATCGATCTGCCCGACGCCAACGTGGCGATCCAGGTCTCGGGCACCTTTGGCAGCCGCCAGGAAGAGGCCCAGCGCCTCGGCCGCATCTTGCGCCCCAAGGCCAAGCCGGCCATCTTCTACACGGTGGTCACCGGCGGGACAAAAGAGCAGGAATTCGCCCTCAAGCGGCAGCTCTTCCTGACGGAGCAGGGGTATCGTTACCACATTGAGGAGCGGGGGGGCGCAGCGCCTGCGCCTGTCGACCGCCAGCGCCGGCAAGACCGGCCATGAGCGAGAGGTACTGTCATGGATGAGCACGATCGGGGAGACGGCGGAGATGGGCGTCGGCGGCGGCGTCGGCGGCGGCGGGGCGGACGGGGCGGCGAAGAGTCCCACCACCCGGCTCAAAACGCCAACCACCCGGCACCGGCCGAGCCGCAGGGCGGCGGGGGTCGGCGGGGTCGCAATTCTCACCATCGCGGCGATCCGCGGGTGCGAGAAGACAACAACCCGCCGGTGAGCCTGCCCCGCACCGGGCGCCTGCCGCGGGCCCGCTCGGCCCTCCACCCGCACCGGGGCGCGGTCGCCAGCGGCATGGCCCGGCGTCGGCGCCTCAACCGGTCGGAGGTCGACTCCTTCGGCCGCTACCTCGCCCAGATGCCCGAGCCCCTCGTCGCCGCGCTCTACAGCGGGCTGGGCGGCCAGCCGAGCCGGGTCACCGGCGGCGAGCGGATGATCCAGCTCGCGGTCAAGGCCATCGGCCAGGGCAACCGGCTCCAGGCCCTGGTCAAGGGCCTGCACCAGCGCGATCGCCAGGCGCTCGCCATCCTCGTGCAGTGCGGCGGCATCGGCCACTGCGAAGAGCTGCGCGCCGAGCTGATCCTCAGCCTGGGCGGCACCGATCGCGAGTGGAAGAAGGTGCTCAGCACCCTCGGCGACAAGGGCCTCGTGGCCTCCACCGAGGAGCGCGACGGCGACTTCTTCTACCTGATCCCCGAGCCGCTCATGGATGTGCTCGTGGAGACCCTGAGCGAAGACCTCGTGCTGCCGCACTTCGACAGCGATGAGGTGCGGGTGATCGATCCGCGGCCCTTCTCGCCGCCCTTCGACTTCTCGATGGTGACCCTGGCGACCTACATCGACCAGCACCCGCCGCGCCTCACCCAGCGCCACGACATCTTCAAGGTCCACAAAGACGAGATGGACCAGTTCTTCGCTCAGCTCTGGACCAGCGACAGCGAGCTGTTCAGCTTTCACATCCAGTTCTTGATGATGCACGGGATGGTGGAGCTCAAGGGCGATCGCCTCGCGGTCAACCGGGCCGTGGTCGAAGAGTGGCTGCAGCTCGACGCCGAAGACCAGCGCGACCTCGTCTTCGCCAGCATGGAGAAGCACTTTCCCCAAGGCGAGTGGGTGCTGTGGGCCATCGCCGACGCCAAGGGCGCCTGGGTGCCCGAGCGCCCCCTCTCGGCCCTCTACCGGCGCTGGCGCCGGGGCGAGGAGTGGCGCGAGCGCCTGCACAAAGGCACCTGGGCCAGCCCGAAGCAGAGCACCCAGCGCGACAGCTACACCTTCACCCCGCTGATCAACACCGGACTGGTGGAACTTGGACAGTGGGGTCAGGAGAAATTCTATCGCCTGACGCCGCGGGCCCGACGCCTGCTCTCGCCCCCCGAAGAAGAGGGGTTCTCGCAGTTCTATTTGACGCCGAGCTTCGAGATCATGGCGCCGGCCGGCATGGCGCCGATCCTCTTCTTCCGCATCGGCGAGATGGCCGAGCTGACCGCCTGTGATCGCGCCAACACCTACAAGATCACCGAGGTCAGCATCGAGCAGGCCCTGGCCAAGGGCTGGCGGCGCGACGACATCCTGGAGTTCCTGCGCGAAAACAGTCAGATCGGCCTGCCCGACAACGTCGAGCAGACCCTGCGCGGCTGGATGGGCCATCACGGCGACGTGGAATTCCACGATGTGATGCTGCTCACGGTTCACCGCAGCCAGATCCGCCGCCTGGAGTCGCACCGCAAGCTCAAGCCCTTCCTGCTGCACCGCTTCGTGCCCGGCATGTACGCCGTCGACCGCAGCCGAATGCCCGAGCTGCTGAGCGTGCTGGGCGAGACGGGCTTCTCGCCCACCAACCAGGTGCGCAAGTACCCCGACGATCCCCAGCAGGTCGACGCCCGCGAGCGCCTGCTCAAGCTGGTGGTCGACGCGCGTGAAGATCGCGAAGACGTGGTGCGGCGCGCCCAGATGGCCGACACCCTGCCCGAGAACCTCCACCCGGTGCCGGGCTCCAACACCTACACCAAGGCCCAGGCGGCGAAGAACCCGGCCCCACCGCTCCCGCCCCGCGAGAAGGGCGAGCGGCGCAAGAAAGAAGAAGGTCCGCCTCGCCGCAGCCCGGGCGAGGTGCTGGAGCACTGCGAGCGGGCCATCTCGGCCAACCTGCAGCTTGACATGCTGTACGTCACCCGCGATCAGCAGCGCAAGCTGCTCCGCGTGGCGCCCGAGCGCATGGCGATCAACCAGCAGGGCCAGCAGGTGCTGGTGGCCCGCGACGTGGCCAAGGGTGAGCGCCTCTCCTACCAGCTCGTTCAGATCGAGCGCATCGCCTATGTCGAAGGGGGCAAGTCATGAGCCGGAGCTTTGAGGCCGCGCTGGCCGAGTTGGAAGCCACCGTCCGTCGCCTGGACAGCGGCGATCTGCCCCTCGAAGAGGCCCTGGCCCTCTACGAGAAGGGCGTGGCCCTGCAGCAGGAGTGCCAGACCCTGCTCGACAACACCGAGCGGCGCATCGTCGAGCTGCGCGACGGCGCTTCGGGGCCCGAAGAGGCCGAGCGCTGAGCCCGCAGCCGGCTTGCCGGCTGTCAATGTGCTGCAAGGGTTCCCACCCCGCGCCCGCAGTCGCTACACTCCCTTCGCTCTGCGGCCCACCCCCGCCCGCCTCCTCCGGGAGGCCTTGCGTCGTCCGCTCTTGTCTGGAGTCTCCTCATGTTTGAAACCGTCGGCCGCGACCGGGCGCAGGACACCAAAAAGACCGCCAGCGCGGTGATCCTCTCCTTGTTGATCGACGCCGCCCTCGTCGGCGCGGCCATCGGCATCTACATCCTCGGCCATCAGGTGGTCGAAGAGGTGCTGGACGAGGACGCCATCGAGGTGACGATGATGGAGGCCGCGGCCCCGCCGCCCCCTCCGCCGCCGCCGCCGGCCGGTGGGTCGAAGACCAAGAAAGAGAAGAAGCCTGACGAGGTCAAGCCCGACCCGGTGGAGGTCGAGCCCGATCCCACCCCGCTGCCCGAGACCCCGCCCGAGACCGAAGAGGTCGCCGCGACCGATGCCGGCGTTGAGGGCGGCGTAGAAGGAGGCGTTGAGGGTGGCGTGGTGGGCGGCGTCGTCGGTGGCGTGGTCGGCGGTGTGCTCGGTGGCCAGTTGGGTGGCACCGGCAGCGAGTACCGGCCCATGCACCAGTCGGCCACCAAAATGAAGAAGGCCGTGGTTCCGGAGGCGCCCGAAGCCTTCAACGCGCTCGGCATGAAAGAAGAGAGCTGCAAGGTGCGCCTCTTCATCAACGAGGAGGGCGACGTCACCGACGTGAAGCCCGAGGCCTGCCCCGAAGTGCTGATCCCGGCGGCCAAAGAGGCGGCCTACAAGACCAAGTTCTTCCCCCTCAAGGATGAGAACGGCAAGGCCTTCAAGGCCCAGTTTGTCATCCGGTACAAGTTCGTCGCGAAATAGGCGCTCCGCGTGCCAACCCCCTTGGAAGGACCCGGCCCCTCGCCGGTCCAGAGGATTCGATGGATCTGAGCCTTAGCCACATTATTTCGAGCATCAGCGCCCCGGTGTGGGTGGTCATCATCGTGATGGTGATCATGGTGCTCTGGTCGATCTACGTTTCGGTTGAGCGGCTGATGACCCTGTCCAAGGCCACCAACCAGTCGCGGGCCCTGGCCGAGGCCCTCGCCAAGCCGCTCAGCAGCGGCGACGCGGCGGGCGCCCTGGCGATCACGAAGAAGGCCGAGTTCTCCGAGAGCTACCTGGGCCACCTGATGGGCCCCGCACTCCAGGAGTGGACCGCCCGCCCCGACAAGCACGGCATCGACTCGGTCACCCGGGCGATGGAGCGCGCCTCGATCGTCGAAGGGCAGGCCCTGCGCAAGGGGCTCGCGGTGCTGGCCACCACCGGCTCCACCACCCCCTTCGTCGGCCTCGTCGGCACCATCTTCGGCATCATCAACTCCTTCCAGGGCATGGCCGACTCGGGCGGCGGCGGCATCGCGGGCGTCAGCGCCGGTATCGCCGAGGCGCTCATCACCACCGCCATCGGCATCACCATCGCCATCATCGGCGTCTGGATGTACAACCTCTTCAACGGCATGGTCGAGAAGATCAGCAACGACATGACCGTGTCGGCGCAGGAATTCATCGACTGGGCCGAGAAGCAGGTGCTGCCGCCCTACAAGGCCGGTGAGTCCACGGCAGACGCCACCACCAACCCCTGATCGGAGGGTCGTCCGATGGGAATGAGCGTTGGCGGTAAGAAGGGCGGCCCGATGGCCGACATCAACGTCACGCCTCTGGTCGACGTCGTGCTCGTGCTGCTCATCATCTTCATGGTGGTGACGCCGATGCTCTCGTCGGGCGTAGACGTGATGTTGCCCCTCTCCAAGACCGCGGAAGAGGGCCAGGACAACGGCAGCCACCTCGTGGTCTCGATCAAGAACGACGAGACGCTCTATGTGGAGACCACGCCCACCACCAAAGAGACGCTGATCGCCGACCTCAACGCCGAGTGGAAGAAGAAGCCCGAGCGGGCGCTGCTGATCAAGGGCGACAAGCGGCTCACCTGGCGGCAGGTCCACGGCGTACTGTCTACGATTCAAGAGAACGGTCTGACCACCATGCTGCTGGCGACCGAGGGCGAAAAGCAGGGCGCAGGCGGCGCGCCCGCCGCAGGAGGCAGCCCATGAGCGCCAAAGGCAAGCTCAAGCTGGCCGGCCTCAGCAAGGGCGGCGGCGAGGTCTCGGAGATCAACGTCACCCCCCTGATCGACGTCGTGCTGGTGCTGCTGATCATCTTCATGGTGATCACGCCGATCCTGCTGCACAAGATGGCGGTGAACCTGCCCGAGAAGACCGAGACGGTGCCCCAGGACGATCTCCCGCAAGACCAGCTCGTGGTCGCCGCCTGCAAGGACGGCAGCTACTCGCTCAACCGCACGATCTACACCCTGGAGCAGCTCAACATCGAGGTGCGCCGCCGGCTCAAGCCCAAGGCCGAAAAGGTGGTCTTCGTCGATGCAGACCCCGATGTGGCCTACGACAACGTGGTGCTGCTGATGGACTCGGTCCGCGACGCCGGCGCGGCCCGCATCGGCGTGGCCAGCCTCAAGGTGGAGCCCGACGAGTTCCTCGCCTGCACGCCCGTGGCCGCCGCACCGCCGGTGGATCCGGCCGCGCCGGTCGCCCCGGCCACCCCCTAAGCGGGGGGCCCGGCGTCGAGGGCCGCGGCGAAGCGGTCGTGCAGCGCGGTGGCCTGGGCACGGAGCTCTGCTTCGGTCCAGGCCACCGTCGCGATCGGCGGCAGGATCTGCATCACCACGTCGCCCGGCACCACCTTGAGGCTGCCGGGCTGGCTGCGGGCGAAGGCGCCGTGCACCACCACCGGCAGCACCGGGCAGCGGGTGGCGAGGGCGAGGTGAAAGGCCCCCATCTTGAAGGGCTGCAAGCGCCCGTCGCGGGTGCGGGTGCCCTCGGGGAAGATGATCACCGAGCGCTGGTGGCGCAGCACCTGGGCGCCCGCCGCCGCGAGGCTGCGCCGGGCCGCCTCGGTGTTGCCGCGCTCGACGAAGGGGAAGCCAAAGGCCCGAAAGCAGGCGGCGAAGAAGGGGATGCGCTTGAACTCCGCCTTGGCCAGGGCCGTGTAGTTGCGCGGGCAGACCGAGGCGATGATCGGCATGTCGAGGATGCTGGCATGGTTCAAGAGCACGACCTGGGCGTGATCGCGGGCGAGGTGCTCGCGCCCGAACACGGTGAGGCGCACGCCTAAGAGCCACAGCACGCCGCGCCCCCAGATCGGGGCGAAGAGGTTGATGGTGCGGTGGGAGAGGCGGCCGAGGGTGACGAGGTTCGCCACCACAGCCGCCGAGAAGACCAGCACCGTCCAAAGGCCAGCGAGGACGAGGGCGAGCAGGCGCATCTCTCCGTTCTACAATGTGGCGCCGCGCCGCGATAGGCCCCCCGGCCCCTTGGAGCCCCGATGTCCCTCCCCGCCTGGTCGGCCGCCGCCCGCGCCCGCGTCGACGCCCGCCTGCTCGCCCGCTTCGGCGACGCCTTCCCTGAGGCCTTCGCCGCGGCCTGCCGCTACCCGATCGAGACCGGCGGCAAGCGCTTTCGGCCGCTGGTGGTGCTGGCCGCCGCCGAGGCCTTGGGCCACGACTCGCCCCTCGCCGAGGCCGCTGCGGTGGCGATCGAGCTGGTGCACACCTACTCCCTGGTGCACGACGATCTGCCGGCGATGGACGACGACGACGAGCGCCGCGGGCGCCCCACCGCCCACCGGGTCTATGGCGAAGGTGCCGCCGTGCTGATCGGCGACGCCCTGCTCACCGAGGCCTTCGTGGTGCTGGCCGAGCAGGGCCCGGCCGCCATGCCGCTGGTCGTCGAGTTGGGCCGGGCCGCCGGCCACCGCGGCATGATCGGCGGCCAGGCCCTCGACATCGGCATGGACGGCCGCATCGGCGACCTGGACAGCCTGATGAAGCTGCACCGCGGCAAGACCGGGGCGCTGATCCGCTGTGCGGCGCGCATGGCCGGCCTCGCCGCCGGGGCCAACGCGCATTCGCTCCAGGCCTTGACCCAGTGGGGAGAGGCCGTCGGCCTCGCCTTCCAGATGGCCGACGACATCCTCGACGCCGAGCAGGACGCCGGTGAGGACGGCCCGCCCTCCTACGTCAAGCTGATGGGGATCGAAGACACCCGCGACCGGGCCCGCGCCCTGCTCGACGAGGCCCTGGCCGCCGTCGCCGGCCTGCCCCAGCCCCAGATGCTCCAGGCCCTGGCCCGGCACGCCGTTGAGCGCGAAGTCTGAGCGCCTCGACCGGCGCCTGCTCGAAGAGGGGCTGGCGGCCGATCTCCCCGCGGCGACCGCCCTCATCCGCGCTGGCAAGGTGCTGGTGTCCGACGTCGTCGTCGACAAGCCCGGCACCCTCGTGCGCTACACCGCGCCCCTGCGCCTGCGCGGCGCCCCGGCCCGCTTCGTGAGCCGCGGCGGCCTCAAGCTCGACAGCGCGCTCACCGCCTTTGGGGTCGACCCGGCCGGCCTCGTCGCCGCCGACCTCGGCGCCAGCACCGGCGGCTTCACCGATTGCCTGCTCCAGCGCGGGGCGGCGCGCGTCTACGCCGTCGATGTGGGCACCCACCAGCTCGACTACAAGCTGCGGGTCGACCCGCGCGTGGTGGTGATGGAGCAGACCAATGTGCGCCACCTGCGCGGCCTGCCCGAGCCCATCGATCTGATCGTGGGCGACCTCTCCTTCATCTCGCTGCGCCTCGTGGTGGAGCCGATCGCCGCCCTCGCCCGGCCGGGCGCCGCCGCGATCCTGCTGGTGAAGCCCCAATTCGAGGCGCCGGCCGATCAGGTGGGCCCCGGCGGCAAGGTGAGCGATCCCGCCGTGCGCGAGGCCGCCGTGGTCGACATCATCGCCGCCGTCACCGAGGCCGGCTGGGCCCTGCTCGGCCGCCACGACAGCCCGATCCCCGGCGCCCGGGCCGGCAACATCGAGATCCTCCTGCACCTGCGCCTGCCCGGGGGCCCCCCATGATCCTGCTCCTCGCCCTGCTCGGCTGCAGCCTCGACCCCGCGGAGGCGCCGGTCGCCCTGCCGCCACCCAGCCCCGCGGCGCCAGCCGTGGTGGGGCGCACCGCCGCCTATGGCGCCCTGCGGGCCTTCATCGCCCGCCCGAAGGCCGAGGCGCCGGTGCCCGGCCTGCTGCTCTGGGCCCCCGCCCTCGACGAGGCCAGCCGCAACGAAGCGCTCCGCCTCGCCGAGGAAGGCCGTGTGGTCGTCGTCTTCGAGGAGTCCACCGACGCCAGCGCGGCCCGAGCCTGGTTCGCCCGGATGGAGGGCATCTCCACCCGCGACGAGGGCCACCTTCAGAAGGAGCCGTCGTCCTCGCAGGGCTCCACCGGCGGCTGAAGGGCCAGCCAGGCCCGCCGCACCTGGGCGTGCTCGCAGCGCACCTTTCCATCGACCTCGACGAGAAAGCCCTCGGCGAGGGCGCGCTGCAGGCTGGCCACCACCGCGGCGCGGCCGAGCTGCGGGGCGAGGGCGGCGAGGATCTGCGCGCGGGGCAGGCCTTCGGCGGTCTGGACAACGAGGGAGCGCAGCGGATCGAGACGGGGGCGCTGCCTGCCCCAAGCAGGCGACAGGCCGGCATCGTGCAAGCGGGCGACCACCGGGTGTGCGGAGGCCGCCAGCACCTGATCAAAGGCGGCCTCGACGTCGCCATCGCCGGCGATGAAGAGCTCGCGCACCAGCAGGGCGCTGAGCACAGGGCTGCCCTCGGCGAGGCGGGAAACGGCGCCCGCCCAGGCGATCGGCAATTCCTGCCCCTGGAGCAGCTCGGCGGCCAGCACCTCGCCGGCCGCGGCGCCGAGCGGCGGCACCAGCTCGATGCGAAGGGTGGGAGCAATCCCCTTGTCGTGCAGCCAGTCCCCATCGGGGCCAGCCGTGAGCAGGCGAAGGCCGGCGGCGCGAGCCAACAGAACCAGCGCCGCGAGGCGCTCGTGCCACGAGTCGTGCTCGGACATCTCCAGGTCATCGAGGACGATCAGGGTCGGCGCCGGCACATCCGCAAGGAGGCCGGTCACGAAGTCGACCGGATCGGCCTTCTCGCGATCCCAGCCGGCGATCAGCGCCTGCCGATCGCCAAAGCGCGCCGGCTCCTCCTCGACCCGCGCCACCAGGGCCTGCAGCAGGCCCTCCACCGTGGTGGTCGATCCGTTCAGGCGAAGCACGGCCCAGCTCGAGGGCAATTGGGAGACCACGCCCTCCAGCAGGCTGCTGCGGCCGCGCCCAATGGGGCCGACCAGCGCCACGCTCTGATGGGCCAGGGCCCGTACGATCCGCTCGATCAGCGGCCCCCGGTCGAGCAGGGCCTCGGGCGGGCAGGGCTCACCGAGGCGCAGCGGCCGCCCCCGCGGAACCGGCGCGGGCCGGAAGTCGGGGTGGATGGGCAGATCGACCTGAAAGAGGGTGCGCTCGGGATCGAAGTAGAAGACCGGCGGCGGATTGCCATTGCGCTCCATCGCGCAGCGGATCTTGGACAGTCCCGAGCGTCGAGTCTCGGCCAGCCCCATCTCCTTAAAGAAGGCCGCCACGCGCCGGTTTCTCTGGGGTGGGTGCCGCACGGCCTCACCCCGAAGATCGTCCAGGCTGATGCCCGGCATCGGGCCCGGGTAGCTGATGACCACGATGCGATCGGGCTCCACGTCAATCCGCACCGGATCGGCCTGACCGGGCTCGTAGCCGCGGTGCATGAGCGCGTTCACCAGCACCTCGCGCAGGGCCGGCTCGGGCCAGCCCACCCGCTGGACAGACACCAGCCCGCCCTCGGGCTTGCGGGTGCTGCGCGGGTTGAGGTTCATCAGCCGCTGCAGCGCTTGCTCAACCAGGGCGTCGATCGGCCCGTCCAGGCGCTGCTCATCGAGGCGATCGGCCCCGCGCCCCTCGGGAAAGTGCGTGATCTCCACGCGGGCGCCCGGAAAAAACGCGGCGGGCCGGGCGCAAAAGAGCAGCAGGGCGGCGTTGCGCAGGCGGGCACCGCCATTGTCGCCCACGAGCAGATCGAGGTGACGGAGCTGCTGACTGAGGGGCGCTTCGGCCAGCTCGCTGCCGGTGCGCTCCAGCAGGCGCCGAAGCAGGGCGACCTCCAGATCACCGGGGCCCCCCTGCGCGGCCGGGAGCTCGTCAAAGCTGCTGCGTTGGGAGACCTCGACGAGTTGGAGGGCCAGCGCGCCTTTGGCTTCCTTGGTCTCCGAGCCGATTCGAACAAAGGGCACCCGGTCGCCCGAGGACTTGCGCGGTGGGGCGACATAGGGCCGGGTCGCGCCGGGCGGGCACCGGAGCACGAGGAGCGTGGCCCCATCGAGCGTTTCGATCGAGAAGGAGGCCGTGTAGACCGGCTCGATCCGGCTGATCGCCCCCACGAGGCGCTTCTGCAAACCGTCTACGGTGGACGGTTCGAGGCCCTGGGCGGGCAGCACCGGTTGCCCCTCCGCCTCCTCCACCCCGAAGACGACGTAGCCGCCGTTGCGCTGGTGCACGTCATTGGCGAAGGCGCAGATGGTGCGAAGGGCCGCGTCGACGCAGGCCTCGCTGCCGGTGGCCTTGAGCTCCAGGCGCTCGGACTCCACCCGACCGTTCAACAGCTCCCGCAGGCCCAGAGACAGTACGCTTCGCATCCGTGCCTCTAAAAGCGCCAGCGCCAGTAGAGGTCGGCGGAGGTGATGGCGGCGTTGCCGGTCAACATCTCGATGTACAGGCGGCGGGTGATCAGCCACTCCAGGCTCATCGAGAAGGTGTTGCCCTCCTCCTCGGCGGCCTGGGGGTTCCACTCGGCACCCAGGAAGAGCTTGTCGGCGCCGGGCACCGGGGCGCCGGCCTTGAAGGTGCCCTCGTCGAATTCGAGCTGGCTGCCGCGCAGGCTGGAGCCCACCAGCTTGGAGAGCTGGTTGCCGGCGATGGCGAAGAGCGCGTTGGCGCCCATCTGGCCCTCGGTGTCCGACAGCTCGCTCGCCGGCTTGTCGAAGAGCAGGATGCTGAGGACATCGGTCTGATCGGGGTACTCCTCGCTCTCGAACTTGACCTCGGTGTTGGAGACCGAACCGGTGATGCGGGTGGTGACGTCGCCATAGGTGCCGGTGTGGCGCACGGCAGCGAGATCGAGGATGGGGTCTTCGTAGTCGCGGCCGACAAAGGAGATCGAGCCGTCGCCCACGTCAAAGGAGCGGTTCATCAGCGTCATTTCGCCGCGGGGCACCTCCACCACGCCGGCGATGCTGATGTCGCCGCCCTGGTACTCCACCTTCAGCGGCTCGGCGTTGCCCAACTCGGCGTCGAGCTCGACGGTGGAGAGCTGCGCCGCCACCGCCCCGCCCCAACTCTGCACCGGGTAGGCCGCCACGAGGCGCAGGGCGCGGCCCAGGTCGATGGTGAGCCGGGCGTCGATGTGATCGAGGAGGCTGTCGGTGGCCTCGGCGATGACGGCCTCGCTGCGCTCTTCTTCCTTGGCGGCGCGGTGGACCCGGAGGGTGGGGTCGAGCTGCAGGGTGCTGTCGGCGAGGAAGTCCTCCTCATCGAGGTTCAAGAAGCCCTCGTCGAGGAAGACGCTGCCCCGCACCCGCAGGTTGGGGAAGGTGCCGACCACCGTGAGGGGGTTGGTGCTCACGCGGAGTTGGGTGTCGTTGACATAGGTGAGCCAGAGCTTGTCGGCGACGATGCGCAGATCGACCTGATCGAGGGTGGTGCCCTGAAAGCTGGCCCCGCCGCTCATCGCCAGCGCCCCGTCGCGGGTGCCGCGGGTGAGGCCAAAGAGGGGCTCAGCCACCGCCGAGAAGCGCCGCAGATCGAAGCGCTCGGCGCTGGCGTCGAGCTGGAGCTGGATGTCGCGGTACTCGAGCCCGGTGTCGGCGTAGGAGAGCGCGCCCCCCTCGATGCGGGCCTGGACCGCCGGCCGCGGGGCGGCGAGGGTGCCCCCGACCTGCCCGCTCAGCAGCAGGCGGCCGCTGGCGCTCTCCACGCCAGGCACGATGCCGGCGAGAATCCCCAGGGGCACGCCGGCGCCCGAGAGGCGGAGATCGAGCCCGGGGGCGCTCAGATCGGGGCCCTCGGGGCGCGTGAGGTCGAGCGAGAGGGGCACAAAGCCGCCGAGC
Source organism: Alphaproteobacteria bacterium (assembly GCA_040376505.1). Classification (GTDB taxonomy): domain Bacteria; phylum Myxococcota_A; class UBA796; order UBA796; family UBA2385; genus JBEIQK01. The sequence goes on from JBEIQK010000015.1 coordinate 19,201, forward strand.
GCGAGATCGCCCGGCCCGCCGAAGTCGAGGGAGCCAGCGAGCTCGTAGCCGCCTGGCACCGGCGAGAGGCCCAGGCTGCTGGGCAGCACCACCACCCGGCCCACGCGGCCGTCCATCCAGACCCAGGCGCCGCTCAATTGGGGGGCCTCCACCGGGCCCGCGAGGTTGACGCCGCCGACGAGCTGGCCGCTGATGCCGCGCGGCAGGCCCAACAGCTCGGAGACCGCGTCGAGGCTGAGCCCGCGGTCCACCGACTGCAGCGAGAGATCGAGCGCGCTCACATAGGTCGCCGACGAGGCCAGATCGGGCTTGGGGCCGCCCGCCAGGGCCCAGGCCAGGACCTCGCCGAGGTGGGAGGTGGCGGTGCCGTGCAGGGCCAGGGTGCGCTCCAGATCCTGCTCGACGTAGCCGTTGACGCGCAGCTCGCCGCCGCTGCGATCGACGTTGAGGTCGATGCGCAGCCGCTCGTCGCGGGGCTCCACCGCGACGCTGGCGGCGGCGACGACGTGAATGTCGGGATCACAGGCTGGGCCCTCCACGCTCACCGAGGCCGAGACGTCGCCCACCGGCAGCTCGGTGAGGTCGGGGATCAGCCGGCCAAAGCGGGCCAGCTCGCCGGGGCTCAGCAGCACCGACAGATCGGCAGGCATGGCGCAGTCGATGCGGGCGGCGTCGAGATCGAAGGGGATCGAGCCCTGGGCTACCGAGAGCAGGCCGTCGACGGTGCGCAGGCGCAGGTCGAAGCGCGGGCGCCGCACCGGGCCGCTGAGGTCGAGGTCGAGGCTGAGATCCTGGAGCTGGCCGGGCACGAAGAGGTGCTCCACCCCGAGGGAGCCGCTGGCCTGCAGATCGGCGCCGGGCGGCTTGATGAGGTGCAGGTCGACCTGGGCGAGGCCGCGCACCCCGCGCAGCATCAGGCGGTCGGCCTCGGGGGTGTCGATCGGCAGGAAGAGCTCCACGAGCTCGACCGCCTCGGGCAGGGCGAGGCCGTCGACCTGCATGTGCAGATCGGTGGCCCCCTCGGCCTTGGGCAGCCAGGTGCCCTCCATGCGCAGGCGGGCCAGGGCCCCCTCGAGATCGACCTGGACGTCGCGCACCCCGCCGTCGACCAGGGTGAGGCGGGCCGGGCCGCGGGCGGTGAGCGGCTTGCCGGGGATGGCGCCCAGCATGAGGTCGTCGACGATGAGCTGCCGCTCAGCGAGGTTGACCTGCAGCTTGCCCTGAAAGAAGGGCGAGTTGAGGCGGCTCAGATCGGCCTCGGCCTTCAGGTTGCCGTCGATCAGGCCGACGGTGAGCGGCCCGCCGTCGACGGTGTAGCCGGTGGGCACGAAGGTGACCGCCTCGACGGCCACCGCGCCGTCCACCCAGGGCTCGCCGCTCTTGCCGATGCCGCCGCGCAGATCGCCGCGGATGGCGCCGATGCGCAGGGCGTCGCCGGCCAGCGAGGCGCCCTCCAACGCGAGGCCCAGGGTGCCGTCGAACCCGCCGTCGGCCCGGTAGGTGGCCGTGTAGTCGGCGTCGAGGCTGCGGGCCTGCAGATCGGGGGCGAAGAGCCCGGTCACCCCCATGCGGCCGCGGGCCTCGGCGGCGCCGCCGGCGTAGCGCAGGTGCCAGGGCCCTCGGGCGCTGGCGAGGCCCACGCCTTGCACCGCGAGGCCGCCCAGCTCGATCTCGCCGTCGGCCTCGACCTCGGGGTCGTCGGGGTCGCTCCAGTTGGCCACGACGCGGCCGGCGAAGGCGGCGCCCCCCTGCATGGGCGGGGCGCCGTAGCGGCCGAGGGCCCCCAGGCTGGGCAGGCGCAGCTCGGCGGCCACGTCGGCCTGGGCCTTGACGAGGTCGATCAAGCCCTTGGCCTGCAGGCTGCCCACCGCGTGGCGGCCGCTGGCCTCGGTCAGGGTGACGATGCCCTTCTCCAGGGTGCCGCCGACGATGAGGCCGCTCACTGGCTCATCGTAGAGGAGCTGGTCGCGGCCCTCCAGGCGGAAGGTGGCCCGCACCTCCTCGGGAAAGGCGGTGCCAACGCCCTGAACGGCGAGGCGGCCGTCGACATGGACGGGCTTTGCGAGGCCGGGGGCGATGGCGTGAACATCGAGGCCGGGGGTGTCGACCATCGCCGTCCAGCCGAGGGGAGTCTCTTCGGAGCGCAAGAGCAGCTCCAGGGCGGCGCGGCCGGCGGTGCCCGCGTCGAGGCCGCCCGAGAAGGAGAGCGCGGCCAGGGGGCCCTCCAGCCGCCCGCTGAGACCCAGGTTGACGAGCAGGCTGGGTGAGCCGGCGAGGCGGTTCACCAGGGCGGAGGGGGCGCGCAGCTCCTCGATCGACAGCGCGAAATTGGGCGTGGTCTCCACGGCGAAGACCTCGCCCGAGAGCGCGAGGCGGGCGCCCTCGTCGAGGTCGAGGCGCAGGCCGTCGGTGTGCAGGTCGCCGGCGTCAAAGACGAGCGAGCCGGTGAGTTGGGGGCGCAGCGAGAGGGGCGACACCAGCGCGCCGCCCAGGCGAAGGTCGTGGATGGTGACGCGCCGGCCGCTCAGCTCGCCACGCAGCGAGAGGGCCAGGCCCTCCACCACGATGGGCTCGCCCTCGGCGGGGACATAGCGCAGATCGATGTCTTCGAGGCGGGCTTCTTCGAGACCCACCCAGGCGTCGAGGCCCTGCCAGGGGCCGGTGTCGGGCGACTCCGGGCCGGGCGGGCCGAAGAGCCCGGCGAGGGTGAGCTGCCCGTCGGCGCCTTCGACGAGCGAGACGGTGGCGCCCTCCACCGCGAGGCGCAGCCCCGGCAGGCGCCGCTGGTGCAGCGAGCCGAGGTCGTACCGCAGGCTGGCGTGCTCGATCGCCAGCAGGGGGGCGCCGCTGGCGTCGCGCAGGGCCAGCTCTTGGAGGGTGATGCCGTGAAAGAGATCGGTGCGCAGCAGGCCCAGGGTGGCGCGCCCCGTGGGCATCTGGGCGCTCAGCAGGCCGGTGACCTGGGCGCCGAGCCAGTCGTTGCCGCGCTCGCTGCGCAAAAAGACGAGGCCGCCCACCAGCCCCAGGCTCAAGAGGCCCACCCCGCCCAGGAGCAGCAGGGCGAGGCCGCGGAGCAGGCGCCGGCCCATCAGTAGGCCTCCGAGATGGAGAAGTGAAAGCCGAAGCGCGGCTCCAGGGCGTACATCGCCTCGTCGCCCAGGCGCATCGCCAGATCGAGGCGCACGGGGCCCACCGGGCTCTTGTAGCGCAGGCCGCCGCCCACCGAGGGCTGCAGGGTGGAGAGGCGGGCGCTGTCGAGATCGAGCCAGGCCATGCCGGCGTCGGAGAAGAGGGCAAAGCCGAGGCCGTCGCCCTTGTACATGCGCAGCTCGGCGCCGGTGTAGAGGCTCACGAGGCCGCCGATCGGCAGGATCTGGCTGGTCTCCTGGCGGGTGCCCAGGGCGCCGAGGGCGCAGCCGACGGGCTGGGTGCCCTGGCCAAAGCTGCTGGTGACGAGGTCGGCGCCGAGCTGCTCGGCGCGCGGCTTGTCGAGGACGTCGCGCCAGTCGGGATCGCAGAGGTAGGGGCCCAGGTGGTCTTGGCGCCAGCCGCGCACCGAGGTGGAGCCCCCCAGGTAGAGGCGCTCGGCGAAGGGCACCCGGGCCTGGGATGCCGAGCCATAGGGCTGGATGAAGCCCCCGCCGATGCGCCCGGCTACCACCGCCGACGAGCCGCGGAAGGCCTTCTGGATGCCCGGCACCCGGGCGAGGCTGAGGTAGCCGCGGTGGTCGCCCTCCACCTTGATGTAGCTGTAGTCGCCCTGCACCGGGCCGCCGGCCTCGCTCAGGTGGTACTCGACGAGCCCGCCGCTGCGCGGAAAGAGGATGTCGTCACGCACATCGTAGGTGAGGGTCTGGCTGATGTGCGAGAGGGTGTAGGGGTCGGAGAAGTCGAGGCCGAGCGGGGTCTTGCGCAGGTCATCGTCGGAGAGCAGCAGCGTGAGGTAGTCGAAGTAGCGGTAGTGGTAGCTGAGGCCCAGGGTCAAGCTCTTGCCGAAGCGGGCGGTCAGGCTGGGCGACAGCTCGGGGGTGCGGAAGGTGTAGCCCTCCTCCACGCCGACCTCGTAGGAGGCCGCCAGTCCCACCTGCCAGCCCGGCAAGGCGGCGATCGGCGCGGTGAGCGCGGCCTGGGTGTGCAGGGTGGGGCCAGCCATCACCTCGGTGGCGGCGCTGGTGGTCTCGCCGGTGGAGGTGACCTCCTCGACCAGATCGGTGGCCTCTTCGAGGGGGGCGAGGCTGGTGTAGCCGAGCTGGTTCTCGACCGTGAGCTTGACCAGATCGCCGAAGAGGTTGGCGTGATCGAAGTCGGCGGAGACGTGGGCATCGAGCTGGCCGAGCCCGGACTCCAAGCCGCCGCCCAGGCGGATCTGCCGAAAGCGGCTCTCGGTGAGCTCGATGCGCACCGGCAGGACCTTGGCGCCCTTGGGATCGGGGTTGTCGTGGATGTGCTCGACGTCGGGGATGACGTTGACGACGCTGAAGACGCCGAGGCCAAAGAGGCGGCGCTGGGTGCTGGACAGCTTGCTTACGCTGTACAGGCCGCCCTTCTCGATGGAGAGGGCCTGGCGAACGAGGTCTTCGCGCACCCGGCGGGCACCCTTGATGCTGATCTCGCCGATCACGCAGCGGGGGCCGAGCTCCACGCGGAGGTGGACATCCACCACCTTCTCATCGGGGAAGACGTCGACCGTGGGCACCACCGTGGCCAGGGGGTAGCCGCGGTCCTGAAAGGCCCGCTGGGCGAGGTCGCGGGCCTCGTGCAGGGCGGCGATGTCGAAGCGCTCGCCCTTCTTGAGGGAGAGCTCGCGCTCCAGCAGGCGGATGATCAGCGCCGTGGTGGAGTCGGTATTGTCCCAGGTGAGCGCGCGGACGGTGGAGACGGGGCCCTCGTCGACGTGGCCGACGATCCGCACCGAGGGCGGCGGGTGCCAGAAGAGGAAGTCCTTGCCTTCGCCATGGGGCACCAGCTCCCATCCGAGGAAGCGGGCATCGAAGTAGCCGCGGTGGGCGTACCAGGTCTCGATGCGCCAGGAGTCCACGGAGAGCGTGTCGCGATCGAGCATCACGCGGCGCCGGCGCGGCCGTAGCCAGGTGAGGTTGGGGTTCTGCTTCTGCTCCATCGCCTGGCGGAGCTGGTAGTCGCCGGTGTCGCTGAAGAGGGCGCCGTTGCCCTCAAAGTGGATGGCCTGCACGGCGACGCCGCCGGCCCCGCCGCGTTTGGCGGCGCAGGCGACGAGCGCCCCGTGGAGCAGGGCGAGGGCGGCGATCGGGCGGACGGAAGCCATGGGCGCGGGCCCCCTATCCGCCCCGCCCGCCGGGCGGAGACTTGACACCCTTTGGGCGCACCTATA